>JBEBHM010000018.1:0-26648 GCA_040080875.1 Pirellula sp. | reverse complement strand
ATCTTCCATTGGGGAGGATGGTCGTTCCGCCAGGCACGACTTTTGCGAACTCATTGAAAGCTGGCGCACCATAGTGCAAGGACTGGGCAGTACCCGTCGAGGCCGACACAATTACAAAAAGGGTGGCAAGGAGTTGTTTCATGTTTTTCCTTTCATCGTCGGTTGTCTCCCAGGGTGCAGATGGGAGACATCGTAGCATCATTTTCGTCGCGCAAGCAGGTAGCGGTGGTAAGTGGTAAGGCGTAAGCGAGGAGCGAGAACGACTCGGAGAGTCGTACAACGGGGTTGGACTCGAGGTATGATATTCAAATTAGGTTTGATTTTCCCTGCCTTCCTTGAACATCCTTTTTCCATAGCGCCATGAACATCAACCCAATGGTTCGACGGGCTTTTTTCCAAAGTGCGTATCCTGGCTTGGGCGCGGTGGCTCTGGCTGCGATGATGACACCCCGCGGGTCTGGGCAATCCAAGAGTTCTCATCGCGGCGTATTAGCGAGATTGCCTTTGCCGCAGCGAGCCAAAAGAGTGATATGGCTCACGATGGCGGGTGGCCCATCGCAATTCGAGTTGTTTGACAATAAACCCAAGCTGGCCGAAATGGATGGCCAACCGATGCCGGACAGTTACACTCGCGGTCAGCAGTTGGCGCAGCTTCAAGGCCAATCGCTGGTGTGTCTCGGGGCCAAGTTTGGTTTCAAGCGATATGGAAAGTGTGGCATGGAACTGGGCGAATTGTTGCCACATATCGGTTCCATTGCCGACGACATTTGTCTGATTCGATCGATGACGACCGAAGCGATCAATCATGACCCGGCACACATGTTCATGAACACGGGGTCGCAAATCGCTGGACGGCCGAGTATGGGTGCTTGGGTCACCTACGGATTGGGGAGTGATGCGGAGGACTTACCAGGGTTTGTTGTCATGGTCTCGACGGGCGCTGGGCGCTCACCGCAACCGATTGCGACCAGGCAATGGAGCAGTGGATTTCTACCGAGTCGATTGCAGGGCGTGCCCATGCGAAGTCGAGGGGAAGCAGTCCACTATTTGAATAGCCCGGCTGGAATTAGTCGCGAACAGCAGCATCAAGACGTCGATGCCATCAACGACTTAAATCGGCAGCATCAGGTTTTGGTGAATGACCCAGAAATCGCGACGCGGATCGCGCAGTACGAGATGGCATTTCAAATGCAAATGAGCGTTCCGGACCTGATGGATCTCCGGGGTGAAGATACCAAGACGATCGATGCTTATGGATTCAAGCCCGGCGATGGTTCGTTTGCGAATAACTGTTTGTTGGCAAGGCGAATGGCCGAGCGAGGAGTCCGATTTATCCAATTGTACCATCGCGATTGGGATCACCATAGTTTGCTGCGCGAGGAGTTACCTTTGCGAGCCAAGGAGGTCGACCAAGCGTGTGCGGCGTTGATCTCAGATCTCAAGCAGCGAGGCATGTTGGACGAAACGCTGGTGGTATGGAGTGGCGAATTTGGGAGGACACCGATGGCTCAAAGCAACAAGGGACCAATCGGCAGGGATCATCACAACAAATCGATGTCGATGTGGTTAGCAGGTGCGAAAGTACGTGGCGGACTTGAGTACGGAAGCACGGATGAGCTTGGATACGCTGCAGTCGAGAAGGTGACAACGGTTCACGACGTGCATGCGACCATGTTGCAACAACTCGGGGTAGATCATGAGGCACTGAGCGTTAAATTTCAAGGCCTCGATATGAAGCTGACCAGTGTCGAGGGTGGACGCGTTTTGGAAGAGGTTTTGGGTTCCTGATTGCAGTGGCTGCGTCGGGAGTTGCGCAAGCTTGAGAGGCAATGTGCAAGTAAAACACGCAAATGACGAATCAACGAAATAAAATCGGCCCACCATTTCTGGCGGGCCGATTTTTTGAGGTCATGTCTTATGACAAGCGTCCTATTCGCGATTAACGAATTCGGGTGCTGCTTGCTTGAATGACATGACGCTTGGTGTTCATGTAAGCGTGTGGGTCAACCACTGGAGCTGGAGCTGCAGCTGGAGCAGACATAGGAGCCGAGATTGCTGTGCCTGAACCGCACGAGCTGCAGGAGCTGCAACCCGAATCGGCAACTGGGCAAGCATCGCAAGCACCTGCATCGCATCCACCGCGACTCTTGCACGAGAAGATCTTGGACAGCAATCCGCGCTTTCCAATTCTCGAGCCGAGTCCACATCCGCTATCGCAGGATGGAGCTGATGCACAAGGATCGCATGCAGCGATTTCTGCACCGCAGCTTGGGCCACAGCTAGGAGCTGCACCGCAACCTGATCCGCAACCGGATCCGCATGGTGCTGCCATTTCAGCGCCACAGCTTGGGCCAGCCGATGCACATGGATCACAACCAGCCATTTCCGAACCGCAGCTTGGGCCACAAGCGGAGCGGCAAGCGAGCTTGCCTTTCAATCCGCAGAGCTTGCCCTTGAGGCCACGAAGAGCCGAAAGGATGGGTGTGCGAGGTGCACAGCATGATGGTGCGGCCGAAGCACATGGATCGCAAGAAGCGATTTCTGCGCCACAGCTAGGACCACAACTTGGTCCACAACTTGGAGCTGCACCGCAACCGGAGTTGCATGGAGCAGCGATTTCAGCGCCGCAGCTTGGACCTGCACCGCAACCGGATCCACATGAGGAAGCCATTTCGGCTCCACACGATGGATCTGCTATCGACGTATCGCAGCAAGAGCTGGAAGCTCCGCATCCACGTCCGCCTAGCAGGCGCTGCAACAGGTCGCCGCCGAAGCTTTGGCCACACAGGCTTGCGCCCAGGACCAACGAACCTACAACAATGTTAAATTTCATCGAGCCTATCTCCCTACGTATATTGTTCACTGACCACGGTTGACAGGGCAAATTGGACGGTTGAGTTGAGACCGATTTCGGCGCACGAAGTCGCCGCCGAAATCGCCCTCTACTGGCGTGGCTGGTGGCGACAAGCTTGCGCTTACCGCCTTTGACTTCGTTAGCCTCATTCCCAAATAGCTACCATCCTGTTTGGTGGCTACTTGACCGTCGTTTTTTGTGCTTGGCAGACCCCTCAGTCCGCTTCAGCTATTCCGCAGTTGCCGGTCGAGGATTCCAGTCACTCGATCAGTATCTGGGTCACCGGCATACAATCGATCGCATCTTGTCCTACTTGGGTGCACGTACAACCAAGTTAAGATGCGAAGTTGAGTGAAGGTATCGGCCATCTGGAGAAATGCCCTTGAGCATGCAATCTTATTTTTCAAAAAATGATCGCTGATAAGAGTTTACGTAAAATTTACGGCTTGAATCGGTAGTGTCGAATGCAGAGCTTGACTGACGAATCAAACTGCCTAGACTGCCAGTGGCTGGCCTTACGCTTTGAACAATCGACAAACCTTTCCTGGCTTCACATCTACCGCTACCCCCCTGCTTACTATCAATGAAGATTGCTTACTTGACTGCGGGTGCAGCCGGCATGTACTGCGGTTCGTGCTTGCACGACAATTCGTTGGCAAAAGCCATGATTCGTTTGGGGCACGATTGTATCCTCATCCCTGTGTACACCCCAATCCGAACAGACGAGGAAGACGTCAGTCTCGACCGAGTTTTCATGGGGGGCATCAATGTTTATCTCCAACAAAAGCTCCCTTGGCTGGCCTACATGCCAAATTGGCTAGACGGATTCTTGAACAAGCCCTGGCTCATCTCGCCGATGACCAAGAATGCTGGTAAGACTTCCCCAACATTGCTAGGAGCACTTTCGGTTTCGATGCTTCGAGGGACACAAGGTCGCCAGCGCAAAGAGTTTCGAAGACTTCAGAGTTGGCTTGATCAGGTCGTTCAACCCGACGTGGTCGTTTTTACGAACATGCTTATTGCGGGCAACATTCCCGAGATCAAACGGTCTAGCAAAACCAAGGTCTATGTTACGCTGCAAGGCGACGATATCTTTCTCGATGCGCTTCCTGAACATTACCGAAAGGAGGCGATCCGGCTAATGCAACGCTTGGTGCCTCTGGTGGACGGATTCTTGATCCATTCCCTGGACTATGCGGATAGGATGGCGTCGCTGTTGGAGATTCCGCAAGGCAAAATCGCGGTCGTTCCTTTGGGGATTGATGTTTCAGATTTCCGTAAACTGCATCGCGATACCCATGCAAACGCTACGTTCACGTTGGGTTATTTGGCTCGAATGGCTCCTGAAAAAGGGCTTCATCGATTGGTGGATGCTTTCATTGCGATCGCCAATCATACCGATGCCGTGAACACTCGGTTGAAGCTTGCAGGTTGGATGGGGGCACAGCACCAGGAGTTCTGGCTTGAGCAACAACGTAAACTTGAACAAGTTGGCCTGCGCGATCGCGTGGAGTATGTTGGCAGTGTCGACCGGACGGACAAAGCTAAGTTTCTGAACTCGATCGACTTGTTTTGTGTTCCGACAACCTATATAGAACCCAAAGGCCTATTTCTGCTCGAAGCCATTGCAGCAGGAGTACCCTACCTGCAACCGAACCACGGAGCGTTTCCAGAGATACACGCCCGCATGCTGTCGCTCGCAGGTGGCAAGCCGATTGGGGCTTTGTTTCAAGCGGACTCAATGGACGATCTCTGCCGCCAGTTGTTGATTGCGATCCGAGCCAATGCTCGCGAGTCTCAGGTAGATAGTCGAGTTCTGGACGAGATCGATATCACCAAGCATGCCCAGCGAGTGCTGAATGTGTTTGGGCGGACGAGAGGTTGAGCAGACAGACAAATTGGATGAGAGGCGGAGCCTCGGTCGCCTTGCGTTACCAGGCAGAGCCCGGTAACGAGGACACCCTCAACTATGCTCTTGCGGCCAGTTGTTTCTTGCGTTCGGAAATAATGTCGTCTTGCAAGCTGCGAGGTACAGGTGAGTACTTGGCCAATTCCATCGAGAACGTGCCTTGTCCCTTGGTCATGCTACGCAGGTCCGTCGCATATCCGAACGTGTTAGCCAAAGGAACTTCGGCGCTGATATAGGAGACTCGATCGCGTGCATCTGTTTGGGTTACCAGACCGCGTCGCGAAATGATGTCACCCACGACAGAGCCTTGATCATTTTCTGGACACTCGATATCGCACTTCATGATCGGCTCAAGCAACATTGGATTGGCGCTTTTCATGGTCTCGCGGAAACAATCGCAAGCGGCAATGTAGAACGCGCGTTCGCTCGAGTCGACGTCGTGGTAGCTGCCGTCCATCAAATCGATTTTGACACCGACGACAGGGAAGTCTGCCAGGGGACCTCTGGGCATGGAATCCCGAAATCCCTTTTCCACAGGTGGAATGAATTGTTTGGGGATCCGTCCGCCGGTGACGTGATCTTCGAATTCAAACGTTTTTGCCCCCTCGGGGTCCATTGGGCTAAGCTTGCCCACGATGTGGGCGTATTGTCCCGAACCACCGGTTTGTTTACGGTGTTTGTAATTGAATTCCTTTGCGATGCCAGGCGTTTCGCGATAGCTCACTTTGGGTGCGCCGACGTTTACTTCGACTTTGTATTCGCGGCGCATGCGTTCGACGTAGATGTCCAAATGCAATTCGCCCATACCGCAAATGATGGTCTCGCGAGTCTCTTCGTCGTTGTAGACTTGAAACGTGGGGTCCTCTTTGCGGAATCGATTGAGCGCTTTGCTCATCTTGTCTTCGTCGGCACGTGTCGCGGGAGTTACAGCCACCTTGATCACGGGTTCCGGAACGAACATGGTTTCCAGCGTGCAATAATCGCGGTCATTGCTGTACGTTTCACCGCTGGCGCAATCGATGCCCATGATGGCCACGATGTCGCCCGCCTCGGCGGAATCGATTTCTTCGCGTTTGTCGGCATGCATTCGAACGATTCGGCTGAACCGTTCTTTCTTCATGGTCCGTTGATTCACGTAGATTTCGCCCTTGTTGATCGAACCTTGGTAGACTCGCATAAAGGTGAGTTGGCCGAATGGATCTTCTACGATCTTGAATGCCATACCAACGAATGGGAGCTTGGGATCGGGTTTTAGATCCACTTTGATGGACTCATCGCCAACCTTTCGTGCTTTGATTTCGCGTTGGAGCGGGCTGGGCAAATACTGCAGGACCGCATCGAGCAGGAGTTGGACTCCTTTGTTCTTATAAGCACTGCCGCAGAATACGGGTGTAATTCGCAGCTGTTGTGTGGCTTCGCAGCAGACCTTATGGATCAACTCCGTTGGGACTTCTTCCTCACTTAGGAGCAATTCCATCATGTCGTCGCTGTACATCGAGAGCGACTCGAGCATCTTTTGACGCATCTCTTTGGATTTGTCGACATAGGCTGCAGGGATCTCTTCTTCTCGGACCGTTTCTCCGTCGTTGCCATCAAAGAAGTAGGATTTCATGGTAACCAAATCAATGACGCCTTCGAATGTTTCGCCCGCTCCGATGGGGATTTGCATCATGATCGCGTCTGCATTCAATTTGTCGCGGACTTGTTGAGCCACGCGATACGCATCCGCGCCGGTACGGTCCATTTTGTTGACAAAGGCTAGGCGGGGAACGCCATAGCGTCGCATTTGCCGGTCCACGGTCAACGATTGGCTTTGGACACCACCCACCGAGCAGAGCACGAGAACGGCCCCGTCCAGCACTCGTAGCGATCGTTCGACTTCGATGGTGAAGTCGACGTGGCCCGGCGTATCGATCAAATTGATGACGTAATCTCGCCATTTGAGCTGGGTTGCGGCGCTGGTGATGGTGATCCCGCGTTCCTTTTCTAGCTCCATATAGTCCATGGTGGCGCCGTCGCCGCCACCTTTGACTTCTTCGATCTTATGAATTCGGCCTGCGTAGAACAAAACGCGCTCGCTGAGAGTTGTTTTACCCGAGTCAATGTGAGCACTGATGCCAATGTTGCGTAGTTTGGTAAGGTCCATACTCCACCCAGCTTAATGCGTTTTGATATGGCCAAAACGCTCAAAAAAAGGAAACGAAAATTGCCCAGACGCTTGCAGATGCCGGCAAAGGCCGCTGCCGACTAAGCAGAAAAACACAGTAATCTGTCGGAAAGTGTACTAATTTCAAGCTTTTCCGAAAGGCCAAAATATTCGGGGCACTTTTGCCAGCTCCAGCCAAAGAGAACACTCTCTAGCCGAAGTTCGCGGGCGGAGCGAATATAGGTAGCGGAACGTACCCTGCAGGGGCGATCCAAAGCTCTTCGAATAGCCTTCGAGAAGTTGGCGGCGGAAGGTTTTTGCCGACGCCGCCGCCTGAAAACCTAGAGCGTTGTCAAGAAGGTTTTTTGGGGTGGCACGCTCTGAGGCTTTGCGAAGGGCGTGGTCAATCTCGAGCGATTCCCACGTCCATCGCAGACTCTAGGCGTGCCACCCAACCTTCCGATCCCCGTTTGTCAAGTTGACAAAGCACCTTTCGCGATTGCTTTCGCGCCCGATTTCTTTTTCATTGGGTTTGAGTTTGGAGCTTCGAAAAGCTCATCGATGAAATCAGCGAAACCGAAGAGACTCTCCACCACAGAATGAACTGGATCGGAGTTTTCGTCACGGAAGGACTTCCGTTTAACGCTATGTCTACTTGGGATTCGAACGGGAATCTCACTCTGAGGTAGGTGCTCAACGCGATTTCAAAAATCGTATTTGTGATCGCAGTTCACGCTTGCCGAAAGATCCCGAACACTCGCTTGAAAGAGGTACTATGATGTCTACTCGCAGGAAAAATTCTAAAACTAGGCTTGGCGTTGAAAGACTGGAGAACCGAGAGCTAATGGCTGGCAATGTTTTTGCCGCGATTGTCAGTAACAACCTTTACATCACGGGAGACTCGAACGCGAACTCAGTCGATGTAACCAGTCGTTATGGAACCGTTTACATTTCGGGGCAACACACGGGTGGTCTGCTTGGTAATACGACTGTCAACGGAAGAAGCGAAGTGTCGATTGGCAATTTCCGGGGAAACATTTCCGTAAGGCTTGGCAGTGGCGATGACCGTTTTCAGCTTTACAGAGTTGAGGACCGTGCCTTCCAAAACATCAACGTCGACATGGGAAATGGGTGGGAAGAGCACGTCAACTTGGCTTCTGCACACTTCACTGGCAATGTGTCGATCAATAGCAACGGAAGCGTGAGAAACAGTGTGTCGATGGGGCATGGAAGCGTTGCGGGTGATGCCAGGATCGACACTGGATCTGGCAACGATTGGATTGTCGTTTCCTCGTCAGTGGGAAGGAATTTGACTATCAACACCAATGGAAACTATCTGACCGGACTTGATATCGTCAACGTGGGGCCAGCAGGTGGAGGAGATGTTAATGGACGCCTCAAGATTGGTGGTCGTTTCACATTAAATACAGGAAATGGGAACGACGAGGTCAATCTAGATAATCTAGATGTAGACGCACTTTTTGCAAATCTTGGCGCGGACAACGATACATTCTCCGCGTACAAGGTCGCAGTGAAACGATCGGTCGCGGTAGATGGAGGAACTGGTTTTGATCGCTACGCCACACGAGAATCGAGCGGCAACGTTTTTCGAGGATTGCAAAGCTTCGAGGGCCCAACTTGGTAGGCAACTTAAGCAATCGGATGTAGCTTGCTCATTCGTTGAACTCGCATGGCGAACCAAATGGATTCGCCATGCTTTTTATTCGAGGGATCCCGCTAACCGAGTATTGTGACAAGCATCGCCTGAGCCTTCGCGATCGACTTGAGCTCTTCATTCCCGTCTGCCAAGCGGTCCAGCATGCCCACCAAAAGGGGATTATCCACCGAGACCTCAAACCGTCGAACGTGCTTGTAACGTTATACGATGACAAGCCAGTCCCGAAGGTGATCGACTTCGGTTTAGCCAAAGCGTTGCAGCATCAAACCAAGCTGACCGACAAGACGATGTTCACCGAGTTTGGGCAGGTGGTCGGGACATTGCAGTACATGAGTCCCGAGCAAGCCGAAATGAACGCGCTCGATATCGACACGCGCTCTGACATCTACTCGTTAGGCGTCATGCTCTACGAGTTGTTAACGGGCAGTACTCCGATCGAAAAAGAGACGATGCGCAACGAAGCGATCTTCAAAGTTTTGCAATCGATCCGCGAAGTCGAACCGCAACGTCCAAGTGCAAGATTAGCGGCACCACGCTTGAAGCCGTAAGTGGTATCAGCGAACAACGCCGCATCGACCCCAAGAAGTTGCAGAGCATCCTTCGTGTCAATTCCTGGCCGGAATCGACAGGCAGCGATGAACAAGATGCAAAGCCGCGGCGATGTGCTTCCCAAGAGCAAGCTCGGCGAGGCGTTGGGTTACATGCGGAACAACAAATGAAGCATGTTGCGACAGACCGAAAAAACTGGCTATTCGTCGGTTCGTTAGAAGCGGGATATAGGGCCGCGATCCTAACGACGATCTGTTCGACAGCGCATCGCCATCACTTGGACATACAGACTTTAGGGTGTACAACAGTTGTCCTCAACTGTTTGCGAGTACAGCAATGGACTAGAACGGATGAGGACAGCCGTACCTAGTGTTTAGCCATCGGCTTCGCTTCTCACGCTCAGCATGTGTTTCGATGTTTTATCTGCGTCTCGCCACCTAATGCTAACTCTTGAAATTGAAGGGATTCTCGCCGTAAGGTTTCCGAATCCTCAAGTCTGCCGAGTTTTTGCAGTACATGACCGAGGTTTCCCATGGATCGCAGCGTGTTGGGATGGGTAACGCCCAGGACTTGTCGTTGCATCGAAACTGCCTGTCGTTGCATACGCTCTCCTTCGATAAGTTTCCCTTGGTTTGTGAGCGAGAACGCAACTCTGATTGCAACTTTAATGGATCGATTTGCCGATTGCCGCTGATCTCGTGCAATTGATGGATCGAGGAACTTAACCGAGCACTGGGGCGCGGCGGATCAGTATCGCGAATGGTTTCCAAAACCTTCAGCAATGCCAATTGTTTTAGCGTGGCCACTTCGATGGGAGTCGAACCGGTCAGTAACTCGTAGAGCAAGACTCCCAATGCATAGATATCGGCTCGTGTGTCGATGTCGACCGAGTCGAGGTCCGCTTGCTCTGGACTCATGTATTGCAAAGTGCCGACGACGGCCCCAAATTCAGTGAAAAGCGTTTTGTCGGTCAGCTTCGATTGATGGTCGAGTGCCTTGGCCAATCCGAAGTCGATGACCTTCGGCACCGGCTTGCCATCGTACACACCGACTAAAATGTTCGCGGGCTTGAGATCGCGATGGATGATCCCCTTTTGATGGGCGTGCTGAATGGCATTGCAAACTTGGGTGAACAGACCAAGCCGTTCTGGCAGGCTTAATCGATGCTTGTCGCAGTAATGGGTTATGGGGATGCCAGCGACAAGTTCCATAACAAAGTAAGGTTGCCCGAAATCAGTCGTACCGCCATCGAGGATCTTGGCGATCGACGGGTGGTCCATCAACGCTAGGGCTTGGCGTTCAGCCTCGAAGCGGGCGATGATCGGCTTTGAATCGTTTCCTGTCTTGATTAGTTTCAGAGCGACACGGCGTTTGACGGGTTCGGTTTGTTCGGCCATCCAGACTGCACCCATGCCTCCCTCGCCGATGAGTTGGAGAAGTTTGTAGTTGCCGATGTGACGCGATGGAGTGCCGCTCGCGAGCGACGAGATGCCGCGCTCGGACTTGCGGACGAGGGTTTCCAGCGACTCCATGGGGACGTTTTGGTTCTGGGGAGCTTCACTGGGCGGCCGCTTTGCGAGATCGTCGTTGGTGTTCATGATGTGAGATTGTCGAGAGTGTGGATGTGATGATTTGCAAATTTCAAGAAATTTCAACGAGGCAAACAACTAAAGTGTGGCATGGGCGATAAGGAATTTCGATGGGTCTCCTGGCAATTGAGGAGTGGCTAGTTGCAAACGAGGCCTTGGCACATTGATGATGGAACAATCGCTTCTAGATCTGCAGCGCGATTGATGTAACCAGCCGGGTTCAATACCTTGCCATGAACCCATGAAGGTATCGTCGAGGTTACCCAATTGTTGTCGTCGATGAATTCAAGCGACACACATCGAGCTGCCTCATCAAGAGATTTCCGTCTTTCCGCGAATCGGACAAAGTTTGTATGTTTTCTGTCGATTTTTTTATTCTCTTCATCGAATACGTTCGTCGCATGCACGATGCGGGGCTTACTCGACGCCACGGGGACCTCCTCGAATGGCGTTGAATTAGGAAAGTAAACTTTATCGTCTGTGCGGAATCCGTGCAGGATTTCGTTGATGTGCTCGAAACTCTTGACGAGTTCCGCTACCCTCAGGATTGCCAATTGCTTCGTGTGCTTTCTCCCGAAACCCGATATCCTATTCGACGATCGACGGGACGAATGCTCGCGCGTTGCGAGTTTGTTCATCCGACAACGCCCATGGGTAAACCACCTGCCGAAATTTTCTTCGTTCGAGAATTGTCAGATTATCATTCACTCTTGCTCCACTAAAACAAGGATATCTGTTATGCGAAGCGTGTTGACGATGGTCGGGGTTTTGCTGTTCGTGGGTTGTGATCTGCGAGATTTGCGAGAGGAGAGCAAACGTCGTTCGATGGAAAACAACTTAAAGCAACTGGATCTCGCAATAAAAAACTACGAACAAAGCTACCGCAAACATGAGGATACGCCTCCATCCGATGGTGTCGCGGAGCGCGATCCAGTTTCGCCGCCTCGATAGTGGCCTAAGCCGACATACGTAGTCGAAGGGAACGAGCTATCGAGGAATTACCGACTAGTACTAGTGCTTAATCAAGGAGGTTTTTTGGGTGGCACGCTCTGAGGCTTTGCGAAGGGCGTGGTAGATCTCAAGTGATTCCCACGCCCATCGCAGACTCTGGGCGTGCCACCCAACCTACCGATCCCAGTTTTTCAAATTGACAGAGCACTAGGGAAATTTCTTTGTCTAGTTCGTTCGTGTTCGGGAATCTCTCCATGTAACGAACTCTTTCCTACTTGCGATCAAGGAATCAATAATGAAAACGATCCAAATCCCAGCGATTATTGTAAAGGCCGCTAGTTTTACACTATCGGTTTTTTCAATGTACTGCGTAAGCTCCTCGGCCGTAAACGCACAACCTGCGATTGCGGCTCCCATCCAATATTGGTCGAGTATCCACCATTCCAGTACCGTCACGGAGGGCGCTTTGCGCGGGCAGGCGGAGATGATTTCTGCTCTCGCAACTTACCAGTACATGTATAGCCTTGCGATGGTGAACCAACAAGAAGCGTATCGTCGCGCCCTAGCTAACCACGATGCTCAAGTTCAACGGTATTGGGAACAACGAGCCTTCGTCGCCGATTATCGAGCAAAGCTCTTGCCGAAGCCATTTGTGGGCGAGCCTCGCAGAAAAGCGATTGAGCGAGCTATGCCGAAGCGGTTAACGGCGAGTCAGTTTGACGCTCGGACCGGCGCCATCAAGTGGCCGTACCAACTCAGCGATGCTAAGTATCAACCTGCGAAAAAGATCATTGATGCGTATTTTTCGAGGAGCAATGCCGAGAGCAGGGGCTGGGGGACGGAATGCGAAGTGGAAGTAACTCGACTTTGCATGGCCATGGAAAAACTCGTGTGCCACCGTACCAACGATTTGACTCCGAATCAGAAAAACTATGTTCGCGAGTTTCTTCACTCCGTCATTCGTGAAAGCCAGACTCCTGCTTTCGAGGCATCCGAGTTTAATCAAGACGCGATAGGTGCGGAGTAAAAACGATGCACGCCATCTTGAAATTCCTAAATGCAACGCAAAAACAGTGCGAGATAACTTACAATTGTCTGCACTTAGCTCGGTTGATACATAGGAGACGCCGTTGGAACGACTCCCAGCGAGCTCTCCTAGAATTGTTGCAAAAAGCCATCATGGAAATTCCGCCAAGCTCGCCCGGCGAAAGCACAATCCTCAGCAACTACCTTCCCAAACTCATGAGACTTGCAGAACGAAACCTTTCGCCTCAATTGCGTCGAAAGATTGATGAGAATGATATCGGCGGGACGGTGATGAGAACCATCATTAGGCAAGCGCGTGAAGGAGTCTTGACGATTGAGGAGAGCGAAGATTTCTGGAAATTGCTGGTCGCAATAACTCTTAACAAGGTTCGCAAAAAAGCTCGCTACTGGAAACAACAAAAGCGAAGTATTTCGCGTGAACAGGAACTTGCCGCTGACGGCCCGAAAATCGAAGATCTTGCGATCGATCCCTCCACTCCATTAGCCGATCCAACCGACGACGAGGGAGAAGCGTTTGCCGCTATCCTCGAGAAACTAAGCGGTAATTTGGACGAAACATGCCAGAATGTACTGGCCATGAAGATGGAAGGGCGAACGCATATCCAAATTGCCGAGGACCTCGGAGTTTCGACGAGGTCCGTCACAAGATACGTCACGCGCATTCAACAAGAGCTAGGACAAATCAATGCCGAATCCGACATTCGATCTTGATTGGCTTGATGCCCAGTGCGAGCTCTTCGAACTCAAGTGGTCAGCCGATCGGTCTGGCCCAGATGCTGTCGTTGAGTTTGCGCTTGATTTGCTGCAGTCCACCGATGTGCGTTTGAAACCCCTATTAGAGCTCTTGATCGAGATCGACATGGAACGCGTCTGGATGGATTGGCGAACCAAGGTCTTCAATCAATCACAAGATTATTCTCCTTCCGAATGGATTGGCCAACTCGCGTTGGTACCCAGGATCGAAGATTACGTTGCTGCCATTGCCAGCCGCAACGTCGAGTTTTCCGTCACGGAGTCTTTGGTGCGGACAGAGTATCGCGCTCGTCAAGAATGGGGAGACGCACCGAGATGGGATATTGCTGTTTCGCCGTGGCCAATCATGCCAAAGCTGCCGGCAAAGCCAGCACGACATCAGGTTGAGTTTCAATCCAAAGAATTCCCGATTCCGCGGGTTTTTGATTTGTGTGGCTTGACCGAATTTGGTCGCCAACGGACCACCGACGATCAGTCTGGGGTACTCGTTCACGATGGTCATACAACTCGCGTCATTGTTGCCAATCGAGCCGACGCCACTATTAGCCGACGTCTGTTTAGCCTGCAAATCCTGTCGGCACAACACGCGGTTATTGCCAATTTAAGCCAAACTAACCCACTGCCAATCAGCCCGACAACAGTCTTAGAATCGGGAGCTGCATCGGTCGTTCAGCTACCCTTCGCTTTTTGCGTTCAAAAACTGCGACTTCGATTCGCTTGATCTTTAGACCGACAGGAAGATTTCGCGACAGAAAAAAGAAGAAGTTTGATCGGCGATGAAGTGCAAATTTTCCTGTCGTCAAATTTTCCTGTCATCGAAGTAAGGCTGAACAAAGTGTGCATCAGTCTGCGAACTTTTCATGTCCACCTCAACGGAAAATGGGGATCTCTCGATGAGACCACTTCAACCGCTCGGCTTGAACTCCGTTGGACGGCAATGACAGGTGGCTCGCACAAAGTTCGATGGGTGGATTTCACCAATCTACGTAGGAAAGAAACAATGCAATCCAAGACAAAATCAACGTATATGGTCGTGCGGCATGGAAGGTCCTTTGGGCCGTACTCGGCATCCCAATTGCGTCAATTCGCTTCAGCAAAACAGCTGTTTCTAGATGACCTAATATGCCGCGTGGGAACTCCATTGCGAACGAGAGTGCGGAAAATTGAGGGTCTGTCCTGCCTCATCCATCATGAAGAAGGGACGGCAATGAATCAAGTTTCCGATAAGAACGTTCAGGTAAAGCCGGTTTCAGCCCTGCTTACCGCAGTTAGATCTTACCGACAGTGGCGTGCATGCCGACGCGCGCTCGCTGACATTTCGAACTATTGCAAAACCGCCGATGAGATTGAGCCGCTCTTAGCAACGGAAATAGCAAGCCGCGATGAGTTCACTCAATCGATTTGTAAATTATTTCCCGTCTGAGCTTGGAACCCAACACATGATAGCAAATAAATCGCAATCCTCGTTGCCGACGGTGCACATCGATCGGTCAAGTATTCCTACGGAGGCTGGCATAGGCAATTCCCGTGCCATTTGGAATTACACATTGCTCCATCGAATCGGCACCGGCGGGATGGGAGACGTGTGGTTAGCCGAGCAGTCGAAACCAGTACGGCGTCGAGTCGCTTTGAAACTGATCAAGACTGGTATGGATTCCAACGCGATCGTGGCGAGATTCGAATCCGAACGACAAGCGCTCGCCATCATGGACCACACCTCGATTGCAAAGGTCTTTGATGGTGGAACGACCACCACAGGCGAGCCTTTCTTCGTCATGGAATTCGTCGAGGGGTTGCCGATCACGGATCATTGCGTCCACCATAAACTGCTGTTGGCAGATCGGCTTCGATTGTTTGCGGACGTATGTAACGCAGTTCAGCACGCCCATCAAAAGGGGATTCTTCATCGAGACCTTAAGCCCTCGAATATCTTGATATCCAGTTTTGATAAAGATCGCGTCGTTCCCAAGGTGCTTGACTTTGGATTGGCAAAAGCCCTTCAATCGACTCCACGTCTCACGGATAAGTCGCTTTGCACGGAAATTGGTCAGGTCGTGGGTACTCTTCAATACATGAGTCCTGAACAGGCTGCCGCGCAAGCAACGGATATCGACACTCGATCGGATATTTACTCATTGGGCGTATTGCTTTACGAATTGCTGACGGGGACAACTCCAATCGAAGCCGGCGATGTACGCAGGCTTTCGATGTTTGAAGTCCTTGATCGCATACGAGTGGTGGACCCTCCTCGCCCAAGCGCTCGCCTCAGTGCGTCTGCTGGAGCGTTAAACATCGCTGGTGCGGGACTTGGGATCGACTCCAGAAGGCTTCACGTCGCGTTGCAAGGCGATTTAGACTGGATTGTGATGAAGGCAATTGAGAAAGACAGGAACCGCCGTTACGAATCTGCGGGTGCCTTTGCCGAAGATGTATGCAGGTTCTTGAATGACCAACCTATCAACGCTCGCCCGCCCTCAACGAGCTACCGACTTCGGAAATTTGCGCGAAAAAACCGAGTGTTGGTAAGTGCCGCGTGCATGGTCGGTGCAACATTACTGATCGGTATCATCGGCATTGGCCTGGCGCTTTCCGAAGCTCGGCAGCAAACAAAAGCAGCCCTGGCATCGACTGAAATCCTTGCGTCGGTTTTTGATGAAGTGAACATTCAAAAGATCCGAGAAAATGTCGAGCCGGTGCAAGCGATTTTGGCCGATCGCTTGGTATTGGCTGCGGATGAGATTGAGAAAAACGAACTGGGTGATCCGCTAACCCAGGCCCGGCTCAAACTTGGTCTTGGAGCCGCGATCCTAAGTCTGGGCAAGCCACAGCCATCGGTCAAGCTGCTCGAATCCGCCGGCACGGTCTTGACTCAATTGCTGGGCCCCGACAGTATGGATTCTCTCAAATGTGCCAGCTACCTCGCGGAGGCCTATCAAGGTATAGGGAGGCAATCGGAATCGATTCCCATTTACGAACGCACGTACGCATTAGCTCAGCATGCCCCCGGTTTGGACAAAGGCTTCGTCTTGGAGTGTAAGGCAAGTTATGCAATTGCGCTTCAGCAAGATCGCCAGCTTGAAAAGGCGTTACCTTTGTTGGAGCAGGCGATAGCCGGAATGGAGGACCATTTTGGTAGGGGCGACTATCGTCCACTCAAATGCAAAAGCGATTTGGGACTCATTTATCAGAACGTGGACAGAATCGACGATGCAATCGCGCTTTTTCGCGAGACGCTCCAAGTCCAAGAAACCAAGTTCGGGGACTTTCATCCGCAAACGTTGGTCACGAGGAACAATCTTGCGTATGCCTATCATGGTCAAAACAAGTTTTCGGAAGCATTCGAGTTGTTTGAACAGAACTACAATCTATCGAAGAGGTATGTAGGCGAAAGCCATCCGCAGACCTTGGATAGCCTAGGGAATTTGGCAAAAGCGTCCATCTCGATGAAGGACTTTGAGCGGGCAGGGGAGCTTTTGATGCAGCTCGTAGAATGGAATCGCCCGATGTACGAGGAGAGACCGGTTCCGCTTGCAAACTTGCTCGCCAGCATCTCGGCTGGTTTGCTTGAGGCCGAGCAATTCTTAAAAGCGGAGATGCTTTTGCGCGAATGTTTGCAAACTAGGTCCACCGAACTGCCCGACCATTGGTCAACGAGCAATACCAAGTCGCTGCTGGGTACCGCGTTAATGAACCAAGGAAAACACGCTGAAGCGGAGCCGCTCTTGATTGAGGGCTATCAAGAATTGAAATCACGAGACAGCAAAGATCCGGTACATTCGAAACAACGGATCACGAACGCTTTGGAACGAATCATTGAGCACTTCACTCGCACTGGCCAAGCAGAGCAGTTGAGTCGCTGGACGCAGGAACTCGCGAGTCTACAACGCGGTGAAGCAGAGTAGAGCGATTGTCCTCAATCGCTCATCGAACACAGGCGTCTCCAGCAGGCAACTTCTACAGCCCCAAATTAAGTTCGACACATCGAGGACCACCGAGGCATGCAGTGAATCGCCGCGAGTGGATAGATGAAACGTTTGGCGACTCGAAACGATTGAGGACAATCGTTTTACTCTGGGCGATGCGAACTGGTGGGGAGCAACGAAATATCCGTAGTCGGCCAAATTATGTAGCGTTCAAATTCCACACGGGCCTTACCGTTGTAGTTCGAGGAGCCCAGCATGAGTCCTCCAGGCGACAACTCAAACGCGAGCTCTACCGGTTCGCAGACCAGTACCGAGTTTCCGTAAATCTTCAGCGTTTTTCCTTCAACAACCAGACGCAGCGTATTCCACTGGCCGGCAGGTTTCACGGCAGAATGAGTGATCCACTTCAGCTTCGGTCCGACGGATTGGTCGGGGTCGAACATGCTTGGCCCTATTGTGATACGTCCATCTGCATGTACATGGAGCTGCACGCCATGTTTGTGCTCGAGGTTTGCTAGTACAACAACCCAGCAGTTTAAGTATCCTTCGCTCACTCTGGCCGTAATCTCAATGATTCCATCTTTGTATTTGTTAAAAGTCGATGCTCCCATACCGTTTCCACTCTGGCGCGAATCGATGCAGTAGGTTCCGTCCTTGTATCGCGCCTGGACAAGATCGGTTGCGGACACCTCTCGATCCTTGTCAAACTCCTCGACGAACGTTGGTTCGACACGGGGCAATACGTCCAAGACTTTTCTTTTGCCCGCCTCAAGGTTGAATGTCAAAGATTGTATCTCGGCACCCAACGACTTCACGACCAACTTGTGCGGCCCAGGTCTCAATCGGATGACTTCTGAAAACTCGCTTGGAAGGTATTCATTATCGTCGATAAGCACGATGGCCCGAGGGATCAGGATCCGGTAGTTAATTTTCAATTCTACTAGCTCTTCTGATGCATTTTCGGCTCCGGGAAGATCCTTGATACTTTCTGCGGTAGTGATACTTTTCGCAGTAGTTTGGTCCGACGGGAGCAAAAAGATATCGGTCGTCGGCCAAATAGAATAGCGTTCAAATTCTACACGCGATTTACCATGGTAGTTCGAGGAGCCCAGCCGGAGATCTCCGGGTGACAACTCAAACGCGAGCTCTAACGGTTCGTCGACCGGTTGCGAGTTCACGTAGATCTCTACGGTTTTGCCCTTTACCACCAGACGCAACGTATTCCACTGGCCCGCCGGTTTCACGGCATGATGAGTGATCCACTTCAGTTTAGGGCCGATCGATTGCTCTGGGTCGAACATGCTTGGCCCTATGGAAATTCGTCCGTCTGCGTAAACATGGATTTGTACGCCATGTTTGTGTTCTCGGTTTGAAAGTACAACTATCCAATTGTTCAAGTACCCCTCGCTCACTCTTGCCGTAATTTCGATGATTCCGTCTTTGTATTTATTAACATCCCAAGCATGGTTACCGTTTCCGGCCCTGTCGTTCTCGATGAAGTAAATTCCTTCCTTATGTCTCGCATGAACCAGATCGATGAGAACTAAATCTCGATCCTTGTCAAACTCTTCGACGGACGTTGGTTCGACACGCGGCAGCACGTCCAAGACTTTTCTTTTGCCCGCCTCCAAGTTGAATGTCAAAGATTGAATCTCTGCACCTAACGAGTTTACGTCCAGCTTGTGTGGGCCAGGTTTCAATCGGATGGCTCCGGAAAACTCGCTGGGAAGGTATTCGTTATCGTCGATATGAATGATTGCGCCAGGGGCCATGATTTGATAGTTAACCTTCAATTCAACTAGCTCTTTCCGTACGTCGGTCTCGCTCAGTTCCAAAATCAATGTGCCTTCTTGGGTGCGCAGACTGATTACGATCCCGAAAAGGATTGCCACAAAAGCAAAACCAATCCCGACACGAACGGCAATGCCCGGTGGGATACCAATTCTTGACAACAACGTCTTTTTCGCTGGCCCTTGCAATGTGCTTGTGGGAAGCTGTGAGACGGATAAGGAATTTTCCAAGCGAACCGAGGAGGGTTGGATATTTGCATGTCCCAGATCCACAGTCGCAGTCCGCATCGGTGCGACTGTCTGCGGAAGCGCATCTCGATTGCAGGGGCCCAGCGATTGATCCAGCAAGGATGCTTCATCGCGAGTGTCGATCGCCTGCAATTCGCCAGTGTCGATTTGTACATCGGCCTGCTCTTGCGCAGATGAAGTGGTCGTTTGCAGCCAAGTGCCCAAGTCTTGCACGAACGTGTTCGCGTTGGAGTAGCGATCTGAAAGCCGCTTGTTGAGCGCCTTTAGACAAATGCGTTCCAGCCCCGATGGGATTTCTTTTCGGAGTAGGCGAGGTGACCGTGGTTCGGCGGAGATGATCTTGCGGAGTATTTCGCTTTGCGTATTTCCCAGAAACGGTAGCTCGCCGGTTAACATCTCATACAGAATTACTCCGAGTGCAAAGATATCGCTACGACCGTCGAGCCGATGCCCTTCGCCTCGGGCTTGCTCGGGACTCATGAACGATACCGTGCCTGCCAATCCGAGTTGCTTAGCGTAATCGTCGTCTCGAATGGCCAGACCAAAGTCCGTTACAAAAGGGGTGTTGGTACTCGCCTCGATCAGAATATTCGCTGGCTTGACGTCGCGATGGATGAGCCGGCGGTCGTGGGCGTATTGGAGTGCACCTGCCACCGTCTTCAGAATTTTTGCAGACTCTTCGTAGGATATGGGCAAGCGTAAACGGGCCTCAAGTGTCTCCCCTTCGATAAAGCGCGAGACGATAAACACGGCCCCCTCAGGAGTTCGTCCCGTGTCGTACACTGGCACGATGTTCGGATGCTCTAGGCTAGCAACGGTTTGTGCTTCGGCTAGGTACATATCCACATCCCGAGAATCTTCAAAACATTCGGGTTTAGGGACTTTGATTGCAACCTGTCGCTTCAGTTCGACGTCTAAAGCGAGATAGACTTTGCTGAAAGCCCCTTCGCCCAACAGACGAATGAGGCGATAACGATTTTGAAGGAGCACTTCGCTATTAAAATTCGGTTCAAACCTCATGGTCTGAAGCGATGACGGTTCAAACTTGATCGTCCGAACTGATGGCGGAATTGGCGGCGAAGCGACTGCTTTCGATATTGCATCGCGGAGGGGTTCGGCAATGTCAGGAAACCGTGTGAAGAACTCCTCAACTTCGGGATGAGTACCTGAATTGCATCTAGCCGTGTACTCAGCAACCACAAGCGACAGAACTGCATTCGGCATTTCAGTCAATTGCGGAAGGTCATTAAGATACTCCTCGACAGATTTCGGATCGTTGGTTTGCCAACGATGGCTCAGGTCGAGCAGGACAACTTGAAGTTGTTCATCCAGCGTCGAGCCGGAATCTGACGAGAGAAACGAAACGACATCGACGGGACCGCTGCTGAGCAACGATTGAAATTGCGAGAGCAAGCGTGGCATTCGGAACCGATCAAGTGGCATCAGGAATAATGTGTAGCACGCGCCAATATACGTGAGACAAAAGCGTCGCAAAAGACCACAGGAAGATTGGCCAGTTTCCAGAGTAGAACAGTTGTCCTCAACTGTTTGGAAGTTCCTAATTTACTGGAACGGCAGCGGAAAGCCGTTCCAAGATGTACACAGCCTGCGTCATAGACCCTTCACCAATTGAGGCAAAATCGGACATGGTAAGACCAATAGAACAATAGAAATCAACGCGCAGCGCCAATCACGTCCTTATTCTTCGAATTGTTTTGCTTTCACCCAGACTACCTTGGGATTTGCATCAAGCCGTTGTTCGGCATCAGACCGTAACCTGCGCCAAGAGCGGCAGCTTGTCCTGGCGAAAGCCAATCGTACAAGCCCTCGGTATGGCGAGGAGCGGGCGAATTTCGGTTTTGGCTACCGCGACCTACAATGGACGATTCCACGTAAAGGTTAATCGGCCGCTTGCGGATATCGAGAATTTCCGCATACGAAATTCCTTCTTTTTGTATTCGCTTTATGTCCCGATTTATTTGCGCGACCGCGTCGCGGACATTCGAATCCAGCAATTGAGAATGTGACTGTGCAAGCTCACCATCATTCTTGGCAAGTTCGATATTGCCCAGGTGGGCGTGTGCCGATGAACGCAGCAGATACCACCGTCCGATTTGATCCGATTCGTCATTGGCAATGAGATCGTTCAAGGGTGTAATCATGGCAGCATGCTGAGAATGACGCTCCAACGATTCGACAAATCTTTCGACCATCCAGGTCTCTTTCTTTTCGAGCCTGCGAAGTTTTTGATAGTCGTTGAGAGCGTCGATGGGCTTGTGGTCCTCCAAGTAAAACATCATACGCAGGTACCGTCCTAGTGGTGATTTTGCGTCATGAGACAGCAGTCGGTCGCACGCTTTCAATGTTTCCGGAATTCTCATATTGGTGCTGTGAATACAAGCAATCTCAAGCAGTGCAGTTGTCAATTGCTCTTTTGTCAATTGATCTCGGTCATGGGCCACCAAGGCTTCGAAGTACTCGATCGATTTCGCCGTCTCCTTCGCCAGGTATGCGGCATGGGCACGTTCCACTCGGTAGTCGATCGTTTGGGGAAACTCTGAACACAACTGTTCAATAATCTTGAGTCGCTGACGGTGGTTGTCTGCATGAGAATACACGTTAGCCAATTCACCCAGGATCTGCTCTCGTTGCGACGGTTCAAGTGCAACTCGCTCCGCATGGCAATACGCATCAATCGCATTCGAAATCGATTTTTCCTGAACATGGGCTTTGGCGAGCCACAAGTGGGCTTCTCCGTTCTTCCTGGAAACCTGAGTGGCGGTTTGGAATTTATCGATAGCCGCCTTCGTTTTCCCTGATTCCATCAATGCCTTACCCTCTCGAATCATTTCATCGGCCTGTTTTTTCTGATCTGCTTCATGAAGTGCCGCGAGTTTCTTGGAGTTCTCTTCCTCTTTTTTCATGCGAGCAAAGGTTTTTTCTGGAGTACTTGCGTTTTGCAACGCGAGACTTCCTAGCATCGCATATGGATCGAGTTTGTGATTCACCTGAATCGAGGATCGCACGAGCAACCAGGTCACGAAAGCTGTCCCTCCAACCGAAGATAATAGTATTGCAAGCGAAGCAATGGCAACGATCGATGCGTTACGATTTCCTAACGAGGATATGAACGTTTGAATATTAGTGGGCACGTGCACCAGCCATGTTGGTTGAGGCATTACGGAAGACGTTTGCACTTGAACATAGGGTGGCAAGTCAGCGTCCTTGGTTACCGGTCTCGGGCAGTCTTTGAGAATTGGGAAATACATGAATGCGGGGTAACCTACTTGTTCATCCTCACGCTGGATGACGTCGTTAGCAAAGAGTGTTCCATCAACGGCCATTCGACGAATAGACTTACTCGTTTCTGGTCCAAGCCGCTCGCCAGTTCTAATTATCCAATACAGTTTTGGTTTTTTGTCTTGCATGATCAGGTGACTCGCTGGATTAAATCATTGGTTCGCCGGGCGCTCTTTCGCTACGCAACGTCGTGGGAAAAAGCAGAGCGATTTCTGCGCGGCCTCACGTAGAGATTCCCGAAACACTTGGGAAGTAGACAGCCACGATAAGTCTTTTCAGCCGACTTTTTTCGCGCCTACTTTTCCTCGAAGCCAAGCGATTTTGCTTTTTCAAGCCATTTAGTTCGATTGGCCTCGTCGCGTTTCCGTTCGTAGATCTTGGTCAAAGTGATTGCCAGATAGCGAGGAACATGACGGTAGATTTCCTGAGGCTCGCCGCTCGATATCCTTTCCCAGGAGTCGATGAGCAACGCGATCGCTTCATCGTAATCACCCGCAGCGAACGCCATCTCACCTTGCAATCCGAGCGCAACGCCAAGGTCTGTTGTCGAGAGTTCCTTGAATTCCGGCATCCGTCGCAAATCTGCGAGAACTTCGTCCGCTTCGACATGGCGGTCCTGCCTGACAAGTGCCATCGCCAAAACAATTCTCGCGATCTGAGGTTTGAGACCGGCAAACTCAAGATATTCGGGAAGCAACATTTTTCTGGCTATTCGTTCTGCACTCGCAAATCGCTCTGTTTGAAGATAAACACGGATCTGAACGGATCGAACCTGTTTTGCGTGCTGCTCCAATTTTCTTTCAAACCCTCGATGTTTTGAAAGGCTTGTCGCAATCATTCGATTGTTTTGCGATTCACTCTCTTCGAGTAAAGGAACTGCCTCGTCCAATTTCTCGAGCAAAACTAGATTTGCGGTCACTGAGTTGCGAGTTGTTAGAGTTTCTGGATTGTCCTCCCCGTATCTTTGCAGCGTTCCGGAGTAGGCCCTTTGGGAGACGTCCAATGCGAGACTAGGGTCGGAAATGAGCTCCCCCAAATTGTGAAGTAACAAGACAGTTGCGGTATGAGTTGGCCCCAATTTTTCTTCTGCAACTTGACCCGTTAACAGTTCATAGAGAATTGCTCCCAGACTATAAATATCCGAACGGGGTCCCATCTGGTCGATTTGTCCGAGCAATTGCTCCGGCGATGCGTAGGCTACGGTTCCCATGAACTGGCCCTGCATTGTTTCTCCAGCAAGGTCCTCTTCGGCAGGATGGAAAGGTGGCGGTGCAACCGACGAGTCACCGCACCCCCTTGAGTTCGCGAAGCCAGGGAGCATCTTGGCTAACCCCCAATCGACCACCAGCGTTTCGCCAAACTCTCCTAGCATGACATTGGCTGGTTTCAAATCGCGGTGCAAAACGCCGCGCGAGTGAGCGTATTCGATGGCGTCGCAGACGTCCAGAAATCGACGAAGCACATGCTTAAGGATTGGTCCGACGAAAGCCTCGCTTCCACGTTGGTGGTCGGAATGAAGTTTTTGGATTCTGGAGCCTAGATCCTGGCCTTCAATGAAACGCATCGCGTAATAAGGCTTCCCCATTG
The DNA here is from genome assembly GCA_040080875.1 of Pirellula sp. GTDB lineage: Bacteria > Planctomycetota > Planctomycetia > Pirellulales > Pirellulaceae > JBKCUI01. The sequence continues at coordinate 2,323 of JBEBHM010000018.1, read as the reverse complement.
GGTCGAGGCCCAGCGCATAAACAGGCACAATGCCTGGGTGCTCCAATTGGCCGGTAACTTCGGCTTCTTGAATGAACTTGCTACGAATCAGATCGGAATCGGCGCGATCTTCACGGATTTGCTTAAGCGCAACAGGCCGATGCAGTTGTTGGTCATCCGCTAGAAAGACAACACCAAGTCCGCCACACGCATGCTGTTTGACAATTCGGAAACGATCGCTGCCCGCATTGCGAGCTCGTTGCGTTTGGACAGACTTTTGGAGCTCGCTGGAATGGTTGGGATCCCATTTAATGGTTGCAATGGAAACGTTTTTTTCCGCATTCGATACATCTGTCTCTACAGATCGATCGAACACGCCGTAAGCACGCTTGCGATCATAATCTTGCCATGTGGAGTTGTCGTCGTCCATTCGTTTGGAATCTGCAACGAGCTTCACCAATTCCAAGTGTGATTCGGCTGAGATAGCTCCGAGGTCCACCAGTATCTGTCCAAACTGTCGTGAGCGATCGGCCCACCAGGATTCAAAAGCGGTAACAAGAGTCGATTGCGAAACGAGCTGGTTTTGTAGCGCAAGCAAACCGAGCTGAAATTGTTGCGCTGCGGGCGAGTCAAGCATGGATGGATCAAAGCCAAAAGCGATAATTGAACAACAGTGATAATTTGAGAAACCGTTGGATTATACATCCATAGACGGGAAGCCATGCCCCGTCGAGGCCGAAGGAACATAGCTATAGAATTGCGATCGATAGAATTTCAGTATCTGGACGGCGTTGTTCGCAATAGCCAAAGAGAACAGGCTCTAGCCGGATTGCGGGAGGCGAGAATATACTACGTTGAACAAGCGGCTACGAACACGTTGATGTGGATAAATGTTGACCATGCTTAGATTCCAATTCCCCGCGATCGTATGGGTCTTGTTCCCAGCCTTGTATCTGGCGTGTGGGTTGCTTGATCCGCACCATGGATTCACTCAAGATTCGGCACGCATTCCCGGTTGGCCAGCCCAAGTCCAGCGAATCAATTACTTAAGCGGGGCTGACCAAAGCCAGCAGCCATCGTTGTTTTATGACCCGGGTGGAAGCGATGCGAAGCCGCTACTCATTGCGTTGCATACGTGGAGCGGCAACTACACTCAGTCCAATTCTGCTTATGCCGTTTGGTGTATCGAAAAGCGATGGGTGATGATGCATCCCGATTTTCGTGGAGTGAATGATCGCCCGGAAGCGTGCGGTTCGGAGCAAGCAGTTCAAGATATTATGAGCGCTGTCGAACATGCGAAGCGGGTTGCGAGAATCGACGAGAATCGAATTTATTTGATCGGAGCTTCGGGCGGAGGATATGCTTCGCTCCTCATGGCTGGTCGAGCCCCAGAACTTTGGGCAGGTGTCTCTGCTTGGTGCCCCATCTACGATCTCAAGACTTGGCATTCCGAGAACAAAGCGCGTGGTTTGAAATATGCACAAATGCTTGAAAGAGTCTGCGGTGGGGCTCCAGGCACTGACGCAAAAACCGACGAACAGTATCTTGTCCGTTCCGCATCCGCTTGGTTGATGGAAGCCAACGGGGTTCACTTGTCGATCAACACGGGGATCACAGATGGTCACGACGGCAGCGTTCCAGTTAGTCATACACTCAATGCATTCAATGCAGTGTCGCAGGAGTCGGAGAAGATTCCTGACTCGCTGATTGCTCGCTTGGTTCAAGAACCTAGATTACCCAGCGATCTCAAGATACCTCCAAACGATCCACTTTTTGCCAGCAAGTCGGTTTTATTTCGACGGGCCTCTCGGAATGCGCAGGTCACCCTTTTTCAAGGTGGTCATGAGATCATCTATTTGGCTGGACTTGCTTGGCTTGAACAGCAACGCAGAGACAAGCCTCCGGTGTGGGAGGTTGCCGAGCCAAGCTCAATCGATTTGAGTTCCTTCGATACCAAATCGGGAAAGTGACCACGAGTTCCAACGTTTGCGAACAACCCCTAGCTAGTACTACAGCTCAGAGTGGCGTTGAGTCTACCGTTACAAACCGCTCAACCGGTTTTGCGGAGCAAAACCGCCACATGTTGCGCTGTAGTACTAGCTAGGAATGGCTCAGCCAATTACCCGACATTGCCAACTCGCCAGTGATTGTGAATCGGACAGCGAAGCCGGACGACGGCGTGGGAATGGACACGCAATAGAGGGAAAACGCGAGACCTTGCAGAGCATCGGCAAATTTTACGTGGAGCGTAAGGGAGATTTAAGCGAGACAGAGCCTTCGCGAATTGAGATGAGTAAAAGATCGTGGTATATCAATTGCCGATGCACCACAAGTGTTGGTGGGT
>JBEBHM010000423.1:0-7501 GCA_040080875.1 Pirellula sp. | reverse complement strand
TCGCGAGTAAGGTTCGCGAGTAAGGTTCGCGAGTAAGGTTCGCGAGTAAGGTTCGCGAGTAAGGTTCGCGAGAAAGGTTCGCCCGAATTGGCTGTTTAAAGTGTTACTCCAAAATCGCCCCGGCTATCGCGCCATATGCTGTGTATATGGTTGGCGATATTGCCAGCGGCGTCAGGCTGCGTATTGACGAACTCGATCAAAAACGTTGGCGCCTGAACGCGATAGGCATGTCCAACTCCTGCTTGCAACGCACCCTCCCACGAAAAATGAACCGCGTCCCAACCACCTGCGTTTTGAATGGCTTGTCGTCGATCCTCGGCCACTTCGTCCGCTACGGCATTGATGTATTCGTTGACCAATTCTTTTAATAGCGATTGCTGTGGCGGTGAAAGCTTGGAATACGGGATTCCAACTGGGGATTCTTTGGGTGGCTGCTGGACTCCAAGCGTTCTATTTTCGCGTGGCGCTTTATCCGCAATGACAGCGACGCTGCGCTGTTGGTCGGATAACGACTGAACCAGTTCAAACGCCAACGTCTCCTCAAGTCGCAGCATTCGCGTGCCGACCGCGACTCCCGATTTGTTTTCTGTCCGTACAACGGCGGGATTCGCAGCAAAAGCCTGCGGTGTCGAAGAAACCACGCGATCACCGTCCATCAAGAAGTTTAACGACATATGATGTCCCTCAACGCTTAAACCCCATTTCTTGCCCGCTTGAGGAGTCCCGAACACCGTGAAGTAATACCTGGTCGAATCTCGTAGGGGACTGTTGGTCTTGCCCGCTTCGAGTTCCTTCAACAGATTCTCCATGTTCATGATTTGAGTCGATTTGCGATAGCCGATTTCGCTCACGACGCTGCGCAGCAAAGCCGTTGCAGCTTGTCGTTGGATATCGCTCATTTCATTGAGCTGCAGCCCCTTGCGTTTGTCCTTTGGGATAATTTGCCAATCTTGGCGGTCTGGACTCTCGACGGGCATGACCGCTTTGCTTTTTTGCGAATCATTTAGCGAAGCCATCCAAGCGTTCGCAGCAGCCGCAGCTTTTTCGTTGACTCCGCCGATTTTGTAAAAGCTGTAACCGAATTGAAACATGCACAAAACACCCGCGCACGCAAACGCGAATAAGAATCGTTTTACACTCATGATGAAATTTTTGGGTTGGAGCAATCTTGTTAGGATTTAGGTGGGTTGGTGGGATTCTCGAATTTTTGCACAGCAGGCCAATTGATTCTGTCGTTGGCCTCTGTACTGCATTCGCGACGGATGCTCAGTATAACAAGAACTCAATCGATGGGAAAACAGGGGCTAGTGTTTCCCATGGTCGTCTGCACGCGGATCGTTTGCCAAATGCTGTTGATCTCGGTGGAAATGTAGTTTTGGCATTGCCTGAAGTAGCGCCGCCAAACCGTCTTCTGTGACAAGGCCGCCGTCCAGATAAAACGACTCCAAGTGATCCATGCCATACAGCTGCTTGAGCCCTAAGTCGGTAATCGGAACGTCGATGAGGTGTAAAAACCTAAGCGACTTCATTTTTGCAACCGTTGTCATGGCCGCGTCGCTAATGTTTGGGCTTCCAAGCCGCAACAAGACGAGTTCGTTCAACGAAGGCCAATCCTCTATTCCAAGGTCCGAAACGTTGCTATTTGGCAAGTTGATCGACGACAATTTGGGAAGCTTGCCGATCGCTTTCGCCGACCGATCTCCGATGCGCGCTTTCTCAAGTCGAATTTGGCGAAGGCCAACAAGGGTTGCCAACGTGTCCGCGACTTTGTCAGAAATCTCCGCCTGCGTTAGGGAGAGTACTTCAAGCTCCTTTAGTCCACCAAGCTGCTCGAACCCCACATCATCCATAGGTAAATTGGATTGAATCTCGCGCGAGTTCCCTTGCTGTACAGCCAAGACTTGCTCATGCATCGAGGGGCTGGGTCGTTCTTCCGTCAAATTGGTCTTTGAACGACAACCGCATTGAAAGCAAATCATTGCGATAGACGTGAAAACGGAGAATGGAAGAATTGAAATACAACCATGCATTGGGACAGACTCGGGCTATGGGATCAGGTTAAGTTTCTTTTCGATGGCGTAAATGTTGGCGCGAGTATAACGACAACAGAGACAGCCTGCCAAGTCACGACCAGATGCTCGGCTGATGGCAGAAGGTAAGACTCCTTATCCTGAGTGAAGCGAGACGTTCCTTATCAACCCCAGAGTTTGCTTAAGCAACCTCCTGAGTCGTTGCGAACCGAGCTGCTTGTAAAAAGCCTTGAGGATCGCTGCCATCTTACCTTGACTGACGTGTTGCACAATCCTTGGAACCAACTCGTCCAAGACGCTCGAATCCGACGCGTGGGTGCTGCCAGTATAAACACAAGCGTAGTCGGTAATCCGGTTTCCGAAAAGTTCCCGGACATAGTCCACCGCACCGGCCATCGATTTCTCTTTCAAGGAATGGGGATTGCGCCAGTCGTACGGCGGAGACCACTCGCGAACTGGTCGAAGCAAGTCGATATGTGTGAACACAACGATGATCACTGGGGGCTTGAGATGCGGACGCTCCGAATCGCTCATGATACAGCTTCGAACCACCTCTCAAACGGCCGCAGTACATCTCGATCAAGTAGTAACCGATAAGTCCCAGGTAACGTTGATACAAACCTCGAATTAATTCGTTTTGTATTTCAACCGCGATGCGTCCAGACTTCCGCCAAAGTGGATAAGCCAGCAGTTTACTCGGGTTAAACAAAGCCGAAGCAACATAGGCAACCTTCTGGACACCATCAAATACTCTGGCAAGTTGCGGTATTTGGCCCAATTGTCCAATCGTCGCTACATCGCTCCCGGGAACGTTTTGCAACAGCCATTCTTCTAAGTCTTCTACTGCCAAGTGAATAACCGCGAAGATCTCAATCATCGTCAAGGGCTGAAATGCGTGATCCTGCTGCTTTCCATGATAGTGCACCGCTAGCCGTTGAGCCAACTCTTGTGCGTCCTGCTGGTAGCGAGCAGGATCGGCGATCGCAGTGCGATCAACGTCCGCGGCTTCTGCGCGATGTTTTTCAACGACCGCGATTGCTGCTGCATGTCGCGGCGTCCAAAACTCAGGTGCTTGAAGGAGCGTCCCCCGTGTCGCATCACTGAGCTTGGCAGGTTTCCAAAGCTTGCCAACTAACCATGCCACCAACCAGACAACGGGAAGCGATAAAGCAACCATCCACAGCCAACCGGTTTGGTACATCGCAACCACGCCGATGCCAACGTAAACCATTACAGGTATCACCCACAACAGCACTAGCACACACATTCGGAGACTGATCCAAGATTGAATCTTCATCATGCTCATGCTCTCCACAAATCGCGACCGCGCTGAAGTTGCTCTGCGAAGACTTCCTTCAGATCATCCGCGTTTGGCACGTGACATTTTTGCAAGTTCGCAAAATACCAATCCCAGGACATGCCCAGAGCGTAGGTAAACGCAAAAGCCCCCGCAGCTCCAACTGCCATACCAACAAGCGGTATGAACTTAAGGGCTTCGCGTATCGCAAGTCGTATTGCGATTCGTGTTCCTGCAGCGCTGCTTAGCAACGCCCACCGCGAGGGAGTAATCTCTTGATCGTAAATGGCTGCGATTCGTGTTGCCATGTGAGCTTGTATACCGAGAACAACAGGAATATCAACCCAAGGCACGGGGACCACCCCGGCTGTCGCCGCCAAAGCACTCGACGTCAATACTTGCCAACGCGACTTGCGTTGTAGCTTCGAATCCGATCATAGTAAACGCGACGATTTCACCTGACATCGATGTCAACATGGTCAGTTTCACCGTCAGCGCTGGCCAAGCTGTCGACTTCGATATTGATACGACGCTCAACGGTCCTGGTGGACTTGGTTCCTACATTCGTTTGTTCAATGGCCAAGGTACCGAGCTGGCAATCAACAACGACGCTGCTGCTCCAGGCGAAGGCACAATCGGCTTTGACGCCTACCTGCGCTTCACATTCAGCGTTGGTGGCACTTACTACTTGGGTGTCTCGAATTTCAACAACGTGCAGTACAATCCGCTCACGGGCGATGGCGATACGGCCGGCGGACTCAATTCGACTGGCAGTTATCAATTGATCGTACAGACGGCAGCGGCACCGGTTCCTGATCCAAATGACACGATCTCCGAAGCGGCATCGCTGGGGGCTATTTCAACAACTCCAATCACTGTAAACGCCACGATTTCACCTGACATCGATGTCAACATGGTCAGCTTCACTGTGAGTGCTGGCCAACTCGTTGACTTCGATATCGATACCGCCCTGAATGGATCAGGTGGATTGAATTCGTTCCTAAAGCTTTTCGATGCGCAGGGTCAATTAGTGAGGTTTAACAATAACGCATCTGCGCCAGGTGAGAGCGTCGTCGGTTTTGATGCGTACGTGCGACATTCTTTTCTGACCGCTGGCACCTATTTCATCGCGGTTTCCAACGATAGCAACACGCAGTACAACCCGTTGACAGGGAATGGTGACCTAGCGGGTGGCCAGAGTGCAACGGGCACATACCAGTTGGTTTTGCACTCGCTTGCCACGGTACTTGCTGTGAGTATCCATCCGACGACGATACCGGAGAAGAACGGCACAGCCATCGGGACAGTTTCACGTATTGACGCAGACATTCGTCAAGCTGTGGTGATCGGTCTCAGGAGTAGTGATGTCGGTTCAGCCACGGTTCCGGCAACGGTGGTGATTCCCGCCAATCAAACGTCAGTTGGCTTCACAATTACAACGGTGGATGATGAAATTGTCTCAGGGACTAAGTCGGTCACAATCACTGCGACCTCCAATGGTTTTACACAAGGGGCTAGTTCGATAGACATATTGGATAACGATAGTCTGTGGCACAACGCGAGCAGCCCGCACGATGTCGATGGTGACAATAGTGAGTCTCCACTTGACGTCCTCACGATCGTGAACTTTTTGAATAGCGTGGGCTCGGGACCCGTGGGCACAGGAAACCCGCCACCCTACTTAGATGTTGACAGCGACAATTATGTGTCACCCCTCGATGTTCTGGTGGTAATCAATTTCTTGAATTCACAAAGCAATGGGCAAGGAGAGGGTGAGTCCGCGAATAAGGCAGTCCCGTTCGAGTTTGTGGATGAATATTTTTCCAACTTGGCAAAAAAGAAAACATCTAACGTATGGTCTGCTTGGCGAGGTGCCCGCTCGATATTGAAAGCAGCCGGAGGAATCGTTGACGGAGAATTGCACCTTGCCCTTTGAGAACTATAGCTTATGCTGAGTACAAAACCTAAAGAACTTTCGGATGACTGTAAGGAAGAGCTTTTCGATCGACTCGAATAGCTGGTCAACTAGTAAGCCGACGAGGCAATGACCCATCGGGTGATTCTCGCCACGTCGGCTTTTTTCGTTGAATTGTCTGAGAGTCTTTAGAAACGCATTCACAGCAATCGTTATGGCAGAACTCTTTAATCAGTTGACAAACTATCGAAGTTGTGTACTTCGTCGATCATCGACAGAGTCTATCCTTCTGGAACAACCCTTCCGAGATGAACTGCTGAGCGCTGACCAACTGGAGCGCCACGCGCGTCAGATGGCGGCTACCGATCAGTTGGCAGTTGGGCGAACAGCGGACAAACTTCTTAATCGACTAGCTGAAAACGAAAAAGTACTTCAAACGACATACGATCTAGTGGCAGCCGCTGTTGTCAAGAATCGTCGTATTGCGCCGGCCGCTGAGTGGCTTCTCGATAATTTCTATTTAATCGAAGAGCAAATTCATTCGACTCGTCGACTCTTGCCGCGTTCCTATAGCCAAGAGCTACCACGACTGACGAACGGACCCGCAGCGGACTACCCGCGAGTCTACGGTATTGCGCTCGAGCTGATCGCCCATACCGATGGACGCGTCGACTCGCAGGCATTGGATGGCTTTATATCTGCCTATCAGTCAGTCGTGCCGCTGCAGTTGGGGGAGCTTTGGGCGTTGCCATTGATGATGCGGCTAGCGCTCATTGAGAATCTAAGAAGGGTGGCGGGCCGAATCGCCGTCGCAAGACGGGATCGAGATTTGGCGGCCGATTGGGCACAGCAGATGATCACGACGGTCGAGGAATGCCCTTCCGATCTAATCCTCGTGCTCGCTGACATGGCTCGCTCTAACCCTTCGCTATCAGGCGCGTTCCTTGCGGACTTGACTCGCAATCTGCACGGCCAAAACCCAAACTTTGCGTTGGTCCATAGTTGGTTAGAACATCGACTAGCGGACTCCGGACTATCCACCGAACAACTCGTTCTTGATGAAGGCCAAGCACAAGCAGCGGAACAGATTTCAGTAGGCAATTGCATCACAAGTCTTCGTTTTCTAAGCGTCAACGATTGGCCGCAATTCGTCGCTCAGCATAGCCTTGTCGAACAGACACTGAGTCGCGATCCGTCTGGCGTCTATGAAAGCATGGATTTTCAAACCCGCAATCGCTATCGACACGCGGTCGAAGCGATCGCGAAACGATCGAAAGCCTCTGAATTCGATGTTGCATTCCGTGCTATTCAATTGTCTGAAATCGAGTCCGCCATTACCAAGGATTCGAGGACTCGTCATGTCGGCTACTACCTAGTAGATCAGGGAAGGCCGGCGCTTGAGCGAATTGTCCATATGCGACTCACCGCTTCGGTGGTAATCGAGAAATTCCGACGAACTTTCCCATTGTTCATTTACTTGACGTCTGTCTTGTTGTTCGCGGGGCTTGCAATCAAATGGCTCTTTAGTTTCGGCGATTGGAGCTCCAGTTCTTATTTGTTGATTGGCATGGCTGCATTACCGATTCTCATGTGCGCTGTTCATTTTGGACTGGGCATGGTGAACTGGCTGACGACCGTGCTCATGCGCCCCAACGCTTTGCCCAGGATGGATTTTCGTACTGGTATTCCACCGGAACACAGCACGTTGATAGTGGTCCCAACCATGTTGTCGAGCTTGGATTCGATCGACCTGTTGCTAGAGGGACTAGAGATTCGCTACTTAGCAAACCGCGACACGTGCCTTCAGTATGCTCTGTTGACGGACTTTCAAGATGCATGTCAGGAAACGATGCCGAATGATTTGGAGCTGGTTGAACACGCTCGACGTGGGATCGAGAGGCTCAATCAAACCTATGCATTGGAAGACCGAGACATTTTCTTTTTGTTGCACCGGAGCCGAAGATGGAATGAGTCCGAAGGTACGTGGATGGGCTATGAAAGAAAGCGAGGAAAACTCGCCGACCTAAACGCAACCTTGCGAGGAGCGACCGACCGTTTTTCTCATGTTTCTGGCAATATAAAGGACTTAGGCCGTGTGCGATTCGTGATCACGCTCGACACGGACACCCAGCTACCCCGCGACGCAGCTCGCAAGATGGTTGAGGCGATGGCCCATCCGCTAAACCGCCCATTGTTCGATGCTTCCAGTGGTCGAGTTACGGCGGGCTACACCATCTTGCAACCTCGCGTTGCCATTAG
>JBEBHM010000422.1:0-7519 GCA_040080875.1 Pirellula sp. | reverse complement strand
ATCACGATGCAGTATGTCTTGCTCTTACGTTCCGCAGCTAACCGGGCGCCGTCGAGCAGTTTATCCCGGCTCAAAATGTTGTATTTGGGGATTGGTGCACTCGAGATCTTGGACTGGCTACAGTAGTTGCAATCCTCCGGACAAAGCCCGCTTTTGGCGTTCATCAAGAAATAGAGTTGGACCGTTTTACCAAAGTACTCGTGTCGAATTCGAAAGGCGCCGGCGATCAAATCGAGTAGTTCGTCGTCCCCGGTCCCCAAAATCGATAAGGCTTCATCGCGTGAAATGGACTCGCCCGAGAGCACCCGTCTTGCGTGTTGATGCCAAATGGATTCATTGAGATTATCTGTGTTCGGATCGAAGAGGCGTGGAAGCATGATGTTGTCGTCAGCGAGGAAAATGGGAAATCGGATCAGAATTCTAGCCGGTTTTGTGCGTTGCACCATGTGCATCGGCAAGGTTCATTCGTGCGGTTTGTATCACCGATATTCCGTTTGCGACTTGCAGGAAGCGTTCGGATTGTACGCGAAAACCCTATTCTGCCAAAGGATTTGCGTCGAGACGCACAACCGCTAAGGGTGGCATGATCCCAGATACTTTTGATTTGCATGCATTCAGTCGACGATAGATTGGGACACGCGTATTTTCCGGCGGATGCTGTGTTTGCACTCGTCAAGAATAGACCCCCTTTTTGGTGCAAAGAGACTTCATGCCTCGTACAAGCCCATACCTAGACGATGTGGAGGATCCACAAGACGAAGATCTCAAGTTGATCTCGCGTCGCAAAAGTCCCAAGGATGGGTCCCAAGCACAATCTCCGCTAGAAACCTATCTCCGCGAGATTAACGAAACCAAACTACTCACTGCTGACGACGAGCAAATGCTCGCTCGCCAAATCGCGCAGGGGGACGCTCAAGCCAGAGATCGTATGGTTCGAGCGAACTTGCGTTTGGTCGTGAATATAGCGAGAAGCTACGTTGGCAAGGGACTTGCATTGCAAGATCTCATCGAGGAAGGGAACCTCGGTTTGCTTCGAGCGGTCGAAGGATTTGACCCAGATATGGGGACGCGGTTTAGCACGTATGCAAGTTACTGGATAAAGCAGTCGATCAAGAGAGCGTTGATCAATTCGTCCAAGACCATTCGTATACCTGCATACATGGTGGAGCTGCTCAGCAAGTGGCGAAGAGCGACAGCGCGCTTGAGCGACGAGCTTGGTCGAATGCCGACTCAAGAGGAGATAGCTCGTATTCTTGGCTTGCCCAAGAAAAAGCTCCCCATCATCAAGAAGGCGATCCAAGTCTACAACGCAACTCCGCACAGCGATCAGTCTGATTCCGGATGGTCGTTGGGCGAAATGGTTATGGACGAACGCCACAAAAGTCCCGACGAAGCGATGGTCGATCACGACGTACTGAAGACGGCGATCGAATTGCTCGCGACCCTGGATGTCCGCGAGGCAACCGTGCTGAAAATGCGCTTCGGATTGGGAGATACTCCGCCCCATACGCTCAAGGAAATCGGGGCGGAGCTGGGCCTCACGCGAGAACGTGTGCGGCAGATCGAAACCGAGGCGCTCGCGAGACTTCAGCACGCGCTCAAGGACCCTAAAGAACGCATGGGACTGGCTTGATCGAAGCGACTTAGTTCGAAAGTACTTCTCGTATCACGGTCCCGCTCACGTCGGTCAATCGACGACGTATGCCGTTGTGATAGTAAGTCAGTCGTTCGTGATCCACTCCGAGCAAATGCAGAATCGTAGCGTGGAAATCCGGCCAACGAACCGGATTTTCCACAGCCCGCATGCCGATTTCGTCGGTAGCACCATGGCCGAATCCGTGCCGAAGTCCGGCTCCTGCCATCCAGACCGTAAAACCGAATTGATTGTGATCTCGCCCCTTACCCACGACGTCATCGGCTGACTGAGTAAAGGGCGTCCTTCCAAATTCGCTCGTGAACAGAACGAGCGTATCGTTCAGCATTCCTCGTCGCCTGAGATCGGCTATCAGCCCGGCGATGGGACGATCGATCCTCAACGCCTCCTGACCATGATTTTGAATCATATCTTCGTGACCATCCCAGTTGATTCGGGGAGATCCGAACGCTCCTCCCGAAAATAACTGCACAAACCGTACTCCCGACTCTAAAAGTCGGCGCGACAGCAAACATGCTCGGCCGAAATCCGATGTCACGGGTTGATCCATTCCATATAGTCGATGAGTATCCGAAGTCTCTTGCTCCAAGTTGGTCACTTCAGGGACTACCCGTTGCATGCGAGCCGCAAGTTCGTAACTCTTCATTCTCGCCAATAACTCATCGTCTTGATGCAATTTTCGGTGTCGCTCGTTCAGTTGATAAAGCAAACTCCTCATGTCTGCTTCGCGACCTGCGGGAGAGCCGCGAGCGTGGAATAAATCATCAATGGGGATACCTTGGCTTCGTACCACAACGCCTTGATGCTGGGCTGGCAGAAACCCGTTGGTCCAATTGATGGATCCGCCAGCGGGTACTCCACGCGGATCGGGGATCACGACAAAAGCTGGTAAATCCTCCGTCTCGCAACCTAACCCGTACGAAGCCCATGCGCCGAACACGGGAAATCCATTGAGACGGAATCCCGTATTCTCCTGAAATGTCGCAGGCGTGTGGTTGGATGTATCAGCAACCATCGAATGAATCATCGTCAATTCGTCAGCAACTGTGGCCAAGTTCGGGAACAATTCTGAAATCCAAAGTCCACTTTCGCCTCGTTGGCGAAATTCCCAATCGTTCTTTCGAAGCAAACCAACTCGGCCAAAGAACACATCAGGTCGTTCCCCGCTCAACGATTTTCCGTGGTGCTTTACAAGTTCCGGCTTGTAGTCAAAGGAGTCGATTTGACTGACGCCTCCACAAGCCACAATGTGAATGACTCGCTTGGCCAGAGGAGCCAGATGGTGCTTCCCATTCAACGCCCCATTTGATGCCCCATGGGCTTGAATCACTCCATCCTGCATCAACAACGAAAGAAACGCTGTGCTTCCAATCCCACGCCCGGCCCACTGAAATAGTTCTCTTCGATTGATCATGTGCCCTAGTCCACGTAAAGCAATTCGTTGCAGTTCAAGAGCGCTCGGCAAACCGTTGCAAGTCCGTGTTGTTGCGATACTGAAATGCTGGCCGACAGCTCGTTGCTCTCAGGTTTTCGGCCCAAGGCTTGGCGAAACACTTCCTGTACCTGTGCATGCTCGTTGCCTATCCCCATAGACATAACTTTCTCCGCCCATGCATCCGCCATCCGCACGACGAAAGAATTGTTCATCAAAGCCAGCGACTGCAACGGCGTCGTCGTAGCGCTTCGTTGCGGCGTTTTCGTGGACGGATCTGGGCAATCAAAAACATCCAGTAAATTGCTTCGTGCCGATCGGATAAGCGTGCGATACAACGTTCGACGCTGAAAAGTATCTCCTAAGGGATCTCGCATAAAATAGAAATGCGAGTTGTGGATCGTGAATTCAAAATCGTAGTAGCCAGGTCCGTCCAACGAGCAATCGAGTTTTCCCGCCAGTAACAAGATCGTGTCCCGGAGCGACTCAGCATCGAGCCGGGTAGGAGTATGCCGCCATAACAAGCGATTATCCGCATCCTTGGCCAAGTATTCTGCATTGACCGACGACGCCTGCTGATAAGTTTCCGATGTGAGTATCCTCCGATGCAGATGCTTGAGACTCCATCCATGAGCAATCAAGTCCTGAGCGAGCCAGTCTAGCAGTTCGGGGTGCGATGGTCGGCCGCCATTGAATCCGAAGTCGTTAGGCGTGGCCACGATACCGACACCGAAGTAATGATGCCACACGCGGTTGACGATCACCCGCGCGAACAAGGGATTTCGATCACTTGCAATCCATCCGGCCAACGCTTGCCGCCTTTCCTTGTCCGGTGCAGAGTCGTCCAGCGGAAAATCGCTTGACGGGCCTTGAATTGCTGAGACTCCACCGGGTTGAACCACGTCCAACGGAGCTGATGTATTGCCACGCGCCAACACAAATGTCTTGGGTATCGCCTTGGATGCAACCGCATAGACGCGTCGGTCGGCGGTTCGTTGGATTTGATCGTCGATCTGATTCAACTCGAATCTCAATGCCGTCAAGGCTTCCTGTTTCGCAGGCTCCAATCGGGCCAAAATCTCGCTCGTCGAAACTGCCGCAAACTGGGAACGAGCTGACGCGAGAACTTCGTCGCTCGAAAGCGCTCGATCATAGAGCTGCGCGCGCTCGATCGAACCTTGCAGGATTTTGCTTTCGGCTGCTGGTGAGTGGCGCAAGCCGAAAAGTACATGAGACGTTTTAGGTAAGAAAGCCACCAACTCCGATTTTCTTACCGCCATTCCGTAGGGGTGACCATTACGATAGGCACGAATCGATCCGTCGGATGCGTATACGAAAGCAACGTGAACGGTTTCGTTTACGCTTGATTCGCTTTCGACGTCCCCCAACGAATCGGATCGAGAATAGAAATTGCTGCCGACCACCCAACGTTTGGGTTCGCGTTCCCCAAAAACGATCCCATCAAAAACCGCGCCATCCTCCGTCTCCAAGCTGATGGCGGCTCCACCGGATTGGCCCAGATTCGACAATTGGACCCATGCTTCGAGCGTCTTCTCCCGGAGTTCCTTCTTTAGGTTTTTTGTCACCGCAAACCCAGTCCCGCCGACATGCAGGCGACCGTCTCGCAATGTAGCATTAGAACGCAAATCCAGATCCAGCCCTCCTAGGGAATCTTTTAGGTTATCAAAATCCCATCTCGAAATCGGTATCGGGGGATCCGTCGACGGCGGTTGTATGCGACGATCGGCAAGGATCTGCACACGCACCTTGCCTTCGATAGATTCGATTTCTTTCGAGACCTCGGATTTCCGCGTTCTCAGCCGTTCCAGGATGGGCTGGGATGTGCTTTCGACGTGCTCCGACTCCAGTTGAACTTCGCCATGATGCGTACCTGCCAATGCTGCGCTAATGCGATAGTACTCACGTTGAGGGATGGGGTCGAACTTGTGGTCGTGACATCGGCTGCAATTGACTGTCAAGCCGAGAAATGATTGGCACACCACACTGATAAAGTCCTCCAATTCATCTTGACGCACAATCTCGCGCATGGCTTTGCTTTGTTGCGTCTGTCCCACTTGGTCGTACGGGCCACATACCAACATGCCCGTAGCCACATGACCATGTGCTGCAGTCGACTCAAGTGCATCGCCGGCGATCTGGAGGCTTGCAAACCGATCATAAGGCATATCCGTGTTGAGAGCATGAACGACCCAATCTCGGTATCGCCACGCATTGGACCGCAACTGATCCCGTTCAAAGCCATGGCTTTCGCCGAACCGAACGGTGTCGAGCCAATGTCGAGCCCAGCGTTGCCCGAATTCGGGGCTATCGAGGAGTTGGTCAATGTACGCGTGGATCAACTCTATGTTCGAGTTGGCCGTGGAATTAACAATTGGTTGCGCCGGGGGTAAGCCAGTAACGTGATAAGACATGCGTCGCAACAACACGTTTAGGGCGGCCTGAGGTGAGCGCCGCATTCCCTTTTCTGCTAAGCGTTTGTCGACCCAATCATCGATTGGATTGGAAGAATCATTCGACGCATTGGCCGCGGGGCGAAGATCTGTCGGAGCCACAGGTGTTGGGACGCCCACGGCTGGCGCCTGAGGTTCAATGCCAGCGAGTGAGCTGGCACGCAATGGCTGCAGTGACCACCAGTTATAACCTGCCCGCGTTTCGCTCGTGAACTCCATCGGGTCGAGTCGCTCTCCAGGCCACGGGCCCCCCGATTGTATCCAGTTGGATAGCACGTCCCGTTCTTGCACGGACAACGGTTGCTTGGGAGGCATTTCGCCGGATTCAATCCTTTTCCAAATCAGACTCTCTCGCGGAGTTTGTGGGTTGAATGCGACTCCGGAGTCGCCGCCCGAGAGCATCTGGGCACGTTCCGTTAAGTCGAGTCCGCCGCGTTTCTCGGAAGCATTGTGGCAACCTGCGCATCGGATCGAGAGAATAGATCGAACCGCGTTCTTCGAAGAGTCGTCAGCCAAGTCGTTCGTAGGTGCCCCCGCATTGAGCTCCCGTAAAGAAAATGAAGCCATGCAGACGACAAGTACATAAAACCCGGCGACAACGGTAGATTGAGGTATGTGAAAGGACTTTGGAATGGCAATTTTCATTGGCAATGGCTGAGACCAACAGGGTATTCCCAAGTGAAGCGAGCAGTCGGACGCGACTCTGCGCAAAGCCATTCTAATCGAAGCAGACGAACGTGTGCTAACGACGACCATCGTCGTCCGCTACTTTGACTATTTGATCAATTGTTCCAGTGTTTTCCCAATCGCAATTATCCCGAAACGAGTGGGACCATGGTTCAGCTCCTTTCTGGTCAGGATGCAGCACTAGTGTTAGCCTTGAAGACGCACTAGCTAATTTTCATCACCAGGACCGGGCATTTTGCTAGACGTAGGATTCGTTCTGCGACACTTCCAAGTAGAAGCCGTGTGATACCGCTTCGGCCGTGAGATGCGATGATCACCAAATCGACACCGAGTTTGGCGGCTCGATCGGCGCACTCGGTTCCCGGGTCGCCAATGAGCGCTTCTCGAACGGTCCCAGCGTAACGAGGATCGGAAAACTCTTTGTCCATGGTTGCGATGGCGCTTTCGATCCTAAACTGTTCATCGACAGGTTCGATTGGGAATCCCTCCGGAGCCATCGGGACGTACGGGGGCATGACGTGCAAGATGTGTACACGCGAATTGTCGTCCGCCAACTCCAACGCTTTATCGACGGCCACGTGGGAATGTTCCGAAAAATCGAATGGGACCAGAATGGGTTTTTTGACGGTCCAAGTCATCTGAAGACCTCCGCTAAAAAGGGTTTGAACACGGCCTGAGTAAGGATCGCTCTGACAGAACCCGCCTCCTACGCGAACCGCGTTCCGCACGTCGCTTTGTTACCATTTTCATTTGATTTCGACCCGTTCGATTCAATTTAGATTTGCCCATACAATTCATTGAGCCTGAGGCGCTAGGAGATCTTCCCACTTTATGTCCGACGTTTTCGTTGGTAGCGGAATGCATCAAGCATTTCGGTGGGCCCGCAAACGGCATTGGCAAATCGAAACCCTTGACGGGTTCCGCTACATAAGTGGGAAGATCGGCTTGCGCCAAGGCTCAGAAAGCTCCCGACTTATTTCAATCGTATTGATCGAATAATTTCAGGTCGCGGTATACTAGAGCGCACCCTTTCGCACACTTGCGAGCCAAGTTGACACAATCTAGCATTACGATCGAGTCCGGTGTGCCCATATCGCTTACTTCGATGGACGGAAAATGCTAGAGGTATGTGTTGATTCGGTTCGGGGAGCGATCATTGCGGCTAATTCCGGAGCGCAAAGGATCGAATTGTGTGACTTGCTCGACGTCGGGGGAATCACGCCCTCGGAAACATTGATTGTTGATGTACGAAGAAACGTCTCGCTCCCAATAGTC
>JBEBHM010000421.1:0-7540 GCA_040080875.1 Pirellula sp. | reverse complement strand
GGGCCGTATCGTGCTAGCCGATCAATCATCCGTCCACCGAGCAAGCTCAGTGGAGCGGCGAGGAAAAAACCAACAATAAACTTTTAGATTGCGCGGTTGATAGTGCCGGTTTCCTCGTTTTGATTCCTGGAGGCACTTCGCCAATTGTTTTGAAGCTCGGCCTGGATTGTGAGCCATGCCCGAAATGCTTTTTGCCGAATCTTCGTCCCGTTTTTTCTATTTCTTGACAGAAGCTTGTCAGAAGCTGCCTTTCTATTGGAGTACTCGGAATTCTTGCCCACCCTAACCTGCCAACGAAAGTGAATCATGGTGTCCACGCTTGATCCCCCACCCCGAAAACTTCGGATCGATCTATCCACATTGAACGCTTTCGCAAATCATCAGTTACCTGACGAAATTGACTCTCAAATTGCAAACTACTTGTCACGACACGGGGAGCTTGTCGATCGACTCCCGCAATCATTGCAAGAAAATGTTTTCAAGCGACTTCAAGTTGCGGAAAGCCAAAGACAGCAAGCCGATTCCAAGGGGCACACCGCTAAATATCGCGTTCGTTCTCGAACAGTCGCAAGCCATCGCTCTCAACGATCCACCGCGACGTCACCTGCCGAAGCGGTAATGGACCCGCACACAGAAATCTCGCCACCCGGTGCAAACGCAGGCTCAGATTCCGTAATATCACCAATCAACATGGTTACGGGCGAATCCGCGAGAGCAGATGCTTTTGGTATCGAGCTCTTTCCACAACAATTCTCCTTCCGTGATGCGCCGCGAACAAGCCAAACGAAACGCAAAAAGAAGTCTGTAGGTTTTTTCGCAAATGCGATGGCCCATTTGATCCCGCCCATGGTAACTCTTGCCTTCGGGTACTACTGGTTGGGGAATCATTTTACGGAAACCGGGCATTTGAGCACGATCATCGTGGAAAAGATCCCGGACGGGTGCGATGTCTACGTCGACGACGAACAACTGCAGGTTGACCGCATGTCATCGCCCGCGACTGCTCAAGCGAGCGTAGCCCCAGGTACTCATGTTGTAAAACTGATTCGAAAAAATGGGTCAGTCACCACGAGATCCGTCAACATCCGCAAGAACGAACTTTTTTCGGTGGAGATCGACGCGAACGAGTCCATCCTAAATCTCTAGAACCCACTCAATCCGCAACGCGTGCCAATCGCCGTCATTGATTGGCCCATCTAGCTCAAGGATGGAGTGAATTGTACCATGACTCCGTCAAAACAAGAACTATCACAAAGTGCGCAGACCATGCAGAAAAAACGAATGCGATGGAATATCAAACAACGCCGACGCAATCTGGCGTTTGAGTTGCTGGAGGGACGCCAAATGATGGCTTCCATCCAATTCTCGAATGCGAGCGGAGGCAACTGGAGTCTTGCAAGTAATTGGGATCTAGGTCGTATCCCTGCCGCTGGAGATGATGTAATAATACCGGACTTCGTTGGATCGCCAACAATCACCATTGGCAGCGGCAATTTCGCATCGCAAAGCATTGTTAGTTTTGAAAAACTAGTGGTTCAAGGAACCTTGGTCGTCGCCTCAACGATCAACGCCACGGGGACGATTGAATTGCAAGGCGGAACGATTAGCAATGCGTCTTTCTCTGCTCAAACAAGCGTAGTTGGCACGTCTTCTGGCGGTTATTTGTCGAGCGCTGTCGTCAACGGTGACCTCGACCTATCACGTCAAGCGAATGCCAATGTGGGTATCAGCGGTGGCTTGGTACTCAACGGGAACATGCTTTTGGGCGATGCTGCCGGGACGACTTATGGCCGAGTCTATTTTGGCAATTTGAGTGTAGCCGCCGGAGCACTCACCGGAACCGGTACCGTTGTGTTTGGAGGTCACGGTTCTAGCTTCCTTGGCAACTACTCGAACCTTGCGGGAACTAGCGGAGCCTTGACCATCGGCCCCAACATCACCATTCGTGGCAAGAATGGCGACATCTTCAATAACTACACCAACGGAAGTCTGGTCAATCAAGGAACCATCAACGCCGATGTGGCTGGCGGAACCATCAATGTTGGCAATGGGGCAACTCCTTTTTCAAATACAGGGACGATCAATGTCTCGACTGGGACGCTTGGGCTCAAAGGCAGCATGACTCTCAGTGGATTGGGAACCATCAATCGCACGGGAGGAACGATCAACCTGGGTGGCACGCTCGATTTGCAAGGCGCCACATGGAATCTCAATGCAACGACAGGATCGTGGACGCTCGTAGGTGGGCACGTCAAGAACGGCACGATTGCCCAATCGAATGGTTCGTCGTTGCTAATGACCAACAGCAGTGGCGGTTTGTTGACAAGTATCACACTCAACGGCGATCTCGACCTATCGCGACAGGCGAATGCCAACGTTAGTATTGTCGGTGGCTTGGTACTCAACGGCAACATGCTTTTGGGCGATACGGCCGGGACGACCTATGGGCGCATTTATTTCGGCAACTTAAGTGTAGCCGCCGGAGCACTCACCGGAACCGGTACCGTTGTGTTTGGAGGTCACGGTTCGAGCTTCCTTGGCAACTACTCGAACCTTGCGGGAACTAGCGGAGCCTTGACCATCGGCCCAAACATCACCATTCGTGGCAAGAATGGCGACATCTTCAATAACTACACCAACGGAAGTCTGGTCAATCAAGGAACCATCAACGCCGATGTGGCCGGCGGAACCATCCATGTTGGCAATGGGGCAACACCTTTTTCAAATGCAGGGACGATCAATGTCTCGACTGGGACGCTTGGGCTCAACGGCAGCATGACCCTCAGTGGAATGGGAACGATCAATCGCACGGGCGGAACGATCAACCTGGGTGGCACGCTTGATTTGCAAGGCGCCACATGGAATCTCAATGCAACGACAGGATCGTGGACTCTTGTAGGAGGGCACGTCAAGAATGGAACGATTACCCAATCGAACGGTTCGTCGTTACTAATGACCAACAGCAGTGGCGGTTTGTTAACAAGTATCACACTCAACGGCGATCTCGACCTATCTCGTCAATCGAATGCCAATGTGGGTATCAGCGGTGGCTTGGTACTCAACGGGAACATGCTTTTGGGCGATGCTGCCGGGACGACTTATGGCCGAGTCTATTTTGGCAATTTGAGTGTAGCCGCCGGAGCACTCACCGGAACCGGTACCGTTGTGTTTGGAGGTCACGGTTCTAGCTTCCTTGGCAACTACTCGAACCTTGCGGGAACTAGCGGAGCCTTGACCATCGGCCCCAACATCACCATTCGTGGCAAGAATGGCGACATCTTCAATAACTACACCAACGGAAGTCTGGTCAATCAAGGAACCATCAACGCCGATGTGGCCGGCGGAACCATCCATGTTGGCAATGGGGCAACTTTTTTTTCAAATACAGGGACGATCAATGTCTCGACTGGGACGCTTGGGCTCAACGGCAGCATGACTCTCAGTGGATTGGGAACCATCAATCGCACGGGAGGAACGATCAACCTGGGTGGTACGCTTGATTTGCAAGCGGGCACGTGGAATCTCAATGCAGCAACTGGATCATGGAATCTTCTGGGTGGCACAGTCAAGAATGGGACGATCATTGAGACAAGTGGATCATTGTTAGTAATGACCAGTAACGGCGGAGTTTTTTCAGGAATCACCGTCAATGGCGATTTGGATATGACCCGTCAGACCAATACAACATTGCGAGTCTACGGCGGCTTGGTACTCAACGGAACGATGTCGCTTGGAGATACAGCAGGTAGCACGTACGGCAGAATCTACTTTGGTGATAGCAGTAATCCCGCAGGCTCGTTGATGGGAACTGGGACAGTGGTGTTTGGAGGGCATAGTGCCAACTTCATAATGAATGATTCGAATCAAACAGTTGCGGCTGGCACGCTAACGATTGGTCCCAACATTTTGGTTCGAGGTAAGTCTGGTTCCATCTTCAACAATTGGAATAACGGCAGCTTAGCCAATCAGGGAACTATTAATGCTGACGTAGCTGGCGGAACGATCAACCTAGGCGGAAATGGAACATCGACGTTCACCAATAGCGGCACAATCAATGTTCTCAATGGGAGCACACTTGTCGTTCCGACACAACTCGTTCTCTCAACAACCGCCATTCTCAATGTTGCGTCGAGTAGCACGCTACAAGTTTCGGGAAGCCTAACTTCCGCAACCAACAACCCGGTAATTTTCCGACCACAGGGAAGCATTAAGCTATCGGGTGGAAACTCGACCACACCTCGCAAACTAGAAGTTATGGGACAGGATCTCGGACCTGTTAGTTCTGGATTCGTTTCCTCAAACTTTGTATTCGGATCCTTGAACCTAACAACGAACACTTACGCCAAGCTTTATGACGAGTTCGACAATACTGCAGGTTCGGCGGCAGAGGCACTGTATGTCACTTCATTAGTGATTCCCGCGAATTCGACGCTCGATTTGAATGGACTAAAGATATACACACGTGCTTTCCAACAATCCGGCACTGTCGTGAATGGGAGCGTCGTCGTCATTCCGGACAGTGGACCAATCGTTCTTTCCACGCCGACGCCCGGCGCTATCAACCCAGCGGGCCAATTGGATGAGTGGACTTTGTATGTTCGTGCTGGTCGCTCTCTTTCCATCGAAGTAATCACGGGTAGCAACGGTCAACCAACACCGTTGACACCCTTCCTCACTTGGGGACGCGTTCAACTTCTCGACCCAAGTGACAACGTCATTTCCACAACTTCAGCCGCAACGAGCGGCCAGCCCTTACGGTTGACAGACGTTTCTGTTCCCGTCGATGGAGTCTATCGGATACGAGTTTCGGCAGCAATTTCACAACCTGCAAGCGTTGGCAATTACTTTATTACGACATGGGACACCACGGCAACGGTACGTCCATTGAGCTTCAACCAAACAAGCAACGGTGGATTAGCTACACCTTTTGCTGTCGACCGCTGGAACTTTTCTGCTTCGGCTGGACAGCAAGTGCGATTTGATTGGATCGCAGCATCCACACAAAACATTCTGTTTACCCTTACAGGGCCAAGTGGCTACGTGGCATTTACCGATGTTGGCGCTGACTCGGCTCTGATAACGCTACCGAACGCGGGTTCATATTCTCTCACGGCGCGGAGCCCGGTGGGTGCACTTGGAAACTACTCGTTTGCAATGTTGCTTACGAGTCAAACCGATCTACTTTTGAACACGCCATATGTTGGCACGCTTACGGGCAATGGCCAAGCGCATCTTTATCGTGTTGATGTCCCAACATCACAAGTGCTCTCCATCTCACTCACGGATACCGCAACGACTGGACGCACAGAGTTGTATGCGCGGTACGGAACGCCTCCGACTCGAGAAACATACGATTTGTCAGCAACCGGACCGGGAAGAAGCCAGAGCCTCGTTCTGCCGTCAGCGACTCCCGGCTCATGGTACTTCTTGGTTTACGGAGAATCGATTCCTGTATCAGGTAGCTACACAATGCTCGCACGCGGTGACTCAGCTCGAATCACGGACGTGTACCCAAGAAAATCTGGTAACGCTGCACCAACGGTACTCACGGTCACGGGCGCTGGATTCACTCAAGGAACAACAGTCGACTTAGTTGCCTCCAATGGGACAACAATATACAACCCAGTAAGTTCATCAGTCGACATGTTCACGCAGATCTCTGCGACATTCGTATCGGGCTTACCTACCGACACCTACTCGGTTCGGGTCAATCGAGGCGGCAATATTGACGTCTTGAATAGTGCTCTGCAAGTGACACAAGGTGGCCAATCGCGTTTAGAAACACAGTTGATTTTGCCGAGCGCGTTGGGCAGGCCTACGCCTGCAACTCTATACGTCGAATACGCGAATACGGGCGATTTGGCAATGCCAGCGCCGCTCTTATCGCTTCAAAGTGCAGATGCCGACAACAGTGACAAGCCGATTCTGACATTGGATCAGACCCGTCTCGTCGAAAACTTTTGGTCGTCGGGATTAACGCCTGGAACGAGCAATAGCGTTCTTATCCTTGGTAGTGGTAAACAACCTAGCATCCTAAACCCTGGCGAACGAATTCGGGTACCGGTTTATTATCTTGGGTTGCTACGCCCATGGAACATGAGCGACTCGCAGATTGAACTTGAGATCCGCTATTGGACCGAATCCGATACTGCAGCCATCGATTGGCCCGCTCGTCAAGAGGAACTTCGTCCACCAACGCTAGGAACGGACCAGTGGGGAGCAGTATACGGAAATCTTACATCTGGTTTACCCACCAGCGGCGATTATGTTCGAATGCTGAACCAAAATGCAACGTACCTGGGCCGACTCGGTGACAATGTGACTGGAGTCGACGACCTTTGGAATTTCGAGGTTCAGCAAGCATACGGATTCACTGCGGTGCCGACGCTCGATTCGGTTGTCGATGCGTCGATGCCCAGTCCAGGTGTATCGCTTCAATTCTCTCGCAGTTACTCTAACTCGATTTATTCCCGATACCAAACAGGCCCGATTGGACGGGGTTGGTCCGCTCCATGGCAAACGAAACTGACCAGTCAAAATAATGCGAATCTCGTGCAGATTGTCGGACAAGATGGATCTGCTCGTTCCTTTACTCGCGATACTCGAAACGGCAATTATTTTTCTGGGATCGGGGACAGTTCCAAGCTGGTTGCAATTGGTGGAAGTGTATTCGAATTGCAGGCTGTTAGCGGGACGCTTACGCGTTTTCGGGCTGATGGCAAAATCGACTATGTTGCCGATACCAATAACAATCGCGTTACGGCGGGTTACAACGCTGCGGGCAAGCTGACCTTACTCACTCACACCAGCGGTGCAACTCTAACAATCGCTTACAACACTGCCGGTTTGATCAGTTCCGTTACCGATTCGGCAGGTCGTGCCACCGTGTATACGTATGATGCGACAAACACCTATCTCTCCACCGTTACTACCTCCGATGGCAAAGTCACGCAGTACACTTACCAAACGTCCGGCGCGGTTCAAACCAAGAATGCATTGCTATCTATTGGGCGAGGTGGAACGACACAATTTTTTTCCTATGACACTCGTGGGCGACTGGATACCAGCTATCTCACTGGCAACTCGCAATTTGTCAACTATGCCTATGACGACACGGGATTAGTGACCGTCGACGATGACCTTGCGACCGCAGGCCTGACCAGCCTTTATTTCGATCACAACGGCCAGTTGGCTAAAACGACCGATCCGCTCGGTAACAGCTCCACCAACGAGTTTGACAACAATCTACGCCTGAGCAAGACCGTCGGCCCAACGGGCGAAAGCCAAAGTTTTACTTGGTGCAGTTGCGGCAGCATGACCAGCGTGACGAATGAACTGGGCCAAAAAACCAGCTTCACCTACAACACTGCAGTCGGCAGTGGATTCAATCGGATGAGCAGCTTCACCGATGCCAAGGGAAATGCGACTCGATACAACTACGACTCGAAGGGCAACCTGTTAGAGACCATTTACCCGGATGGTTCGATCGAACGGTTGAGCAGTTACACCCCCGCAGGCTTGCCCGGAGTGTCCACCAACC
>JBEBHM010000420.1:0-7541 GCA_040080875.1 Pirellula sp. | reverse complement strand
TGAAAGCCGCTGCCATTACCGCTGGTTCCACTCAGATCGACCATTTCTATGTACTGCGAATCGAACGGAAGCATTTCAGACAACCCCTTGTCTGTCAGCCCAGTATTCCCACAAAACGAAATCGACCAAGTCGATTGAAGTACATCGCGAAGCGACAGCGCGTTTTCGTCGTTAATTCCCATCCGACTTAGATCGATCGAATGAAGGCTCCTACTCTTTGCATTCAGCAGTGTTTTGATCGCTTCCAACGATAGGGTAGTTCCCGAGAATGAGACGTGCTGGAGCGCCGGCATTTGGTGTATCTCGCTCATGCCATGATTCGTTATTTGCGTGTCAGATAGATCGAGCGACTTCAGTTTGGGGAAGTTCCGCAAACCTTTTAAGCCTGCGTCTGTTACCTGCGTTCCTCGCAACGACAAATCCGTCAAGTCTCGCAGGTTGGAATGGTCAACAATATCTTGGTTGGTGGCAGCATTGGCAAGCGACAAACGATAGACTTGGCCTCTGTATACATCAATGCTCCCACCTGACTCACGCAGCCTCTCAAGCAGCGCGTAATTCTCTTCTTGGGCGCCGTTTCTTTGATAGTCGATCTGAACGGCAGCGAACCCTACAAGTGCCGCAAACGCGAACATGCCTAATCCCAATACCGTATGCATTCGTCGGTCGGATCGACGCTCTAAACGAGATTGTTCATCATGTGGCACTCCCTTGGTCTCATAGCTTGCCAATCGGTATCCTGAAAGACGGATACACTCCAATCCGACGGCGGCCACGATCGTTCCGGGAAAAATTAAGGCGCTGACGAACATGAGCTGCCCTATGTCATAGAAGATGCGACCAAAATGAAACTGCCCACCTAGCAACGCAGGAACAAAGACAAAAATACTTCCGAGGGCAAAGTATAAAAACCAACGCATTGCTAATCGTCGAACGCGAAACAAGACAAAAGTCGCGGGCAGCGTCAAACAAAGACTCATGATGGCGAGTCCGACGCATTGTGCAAAGAACGGTAACGCAAGTCTCGAACTTGGCGTCTCCCAGATGATGATCAACGATTGGCACAGCATCAGTATCGATGCGATAGCTGCCGACAAGACAAGCAATTCCGCAGGGCCAATCGCTCCTCGCCGAGTTGATGTGTGCGGATCTTGAGTAAGTCGCCAACCAAAAATCACTCTCATAGCGAGCAGCGAACTGCAAGCACACAACGCCAACGCTGGAATTGCGAGAACCCGAGCTAGTTCGTATTGATAAAAGTTCCAAACAAAAATCGAATGCCGACCGACTTGCCCGAAAACCACAGCGAACATAACAATCGCTGCCAACACGGTTCCAACGAGGAGTCCGACGAGCCAACTACGCCCGTACAGCCCGCCGATCACGGAACCGACCACGATCTGTCCGGCAAAAAAACTGAAGCATAATAGCTGCCAGCCAAACGACTGCTGAATAAAGGGAATCGCAACCCCATTTAATATCAACAGCATTACCGCAAATGTCGCGATAGGCCAGTTTCTCTTGGGTGTCGTCATGGAGACAGTCCTAGTAAATGCGTGTGTAGCAAGAGTTCTGCGGCAGCGTCGCTCAGTAGATAATTCGAAGTGGTTTTGGTACACTCAAATATCACGTTTCGAGATCATAAGTTGGTGTTCAAGATAGTCGATGATGCACAATTCCAGCAACCAGCCGAGCGAGAAGATACTCAATCGCCGACCCGAAGCTCGCGGCTTTCGCATCGAACAACTTCTACAGGAAGCGTCCGATGGTCGTTTGCGAATTCCTCCTTTTCAGCGTCCACTTCGTTGGCGTTCGAAACAAGTTGTTGAGTATTTCGATTCGATCCGGCGTGGTTTTCCTGTAGGTGATTTGTTGCTTTCCCGCGACTATGCACCGGGCGAAAGTCTCCATTTCGGGCCGCATATTATCCAAGCCAAAGAACAACATAACGCACTTTGGGTGATTGATGGGCAGCAACGCATTACAGCTCTGGTTGCTTGCCTACTGAGAAAGGACCAAATTCCCAAAGGGGACTTTTGGGCGACTTGGTACGACCTTGAGAACGAAGAATTCGTTCGATTGAGCAAGAAAGTAGTCCCGCCCGGTTGGATACCGCTGAACGTGCTCTGTAATTCAGTAGATCTACTTAAGTGGATACGCATCTGGCCATATGGGGATGACAATCCTGATCTTGTTGATCGTGCACTCGAACTCGGAAAAGCTGTGCGAGAGTATGAGGTTCCAGCATACATCGTCGAGGGTGCCGATGAAAGTTTGGTTCGTTTGATCTTTACGCGTGTCAACACAGCAGGTGTTGGCATGCGAGAATCAGAGATTTTTGAAGCTCGTTACGGAAAGGAAGGGGATAAGCCGATTCGCACTGCAGTAGCTAGGCTAACCGACCTCGGGTTTGGCGAAATCGATGCTGATTTGTTTCTTCGATGTTTACGATCAACGTGTGGTATTACTGCAAAAGTATCCGTTGAGTCTCCAGAAGTCGTGGCCGATACATCGATAACCAGAACCGAACGAGCAATTCGAAAAGCGGTTTTTACAATTCAGCATGCGGCGGGCATTCCTCACTGGAAATTACTGCCATATCGAATGCCCCTTATTTTTTTGAGTGCATTTTACGATCGATTTACAGACGACAACAGCCGAGTTGATCGACTCGCTGCAAGGTGGATTTGGCATGGCGCTCTTTCTGGCGAGCACCATGACGTTACGGACGCCTATATTAATCGCTTGCTAAAGCAAACTCAGACTTTTGAAAAACCAGACGATGCACTTGCGAGCTTATTGTCCCCGCTAAAAAAAGATCAAGCGGCCTTGCTTCCTAACAATCCTCTCGCAGAATTTGATCGTTTGATCTCAATGAACCGTGCGTCAGGCAAGGTTTTCGTTCTTGGATTACTTGCCGCTAGACCACAACTTCCCAACAATCAACCGCTTTTGGATTTCGATTTCCTTGAGGAAGTTGACGGCGAACTAATGGATGATTCAGTTGCACAAAGTGGACCAAGCATCGAAGAACTGAACGTGGAGAAAATCCTGCTCCCTTTGGTTGATAAACAAAAACTTGGAACGGACGTAGTCATCAAAGTTCAGGGACTACGTCGCGAAACTTTGCGCGATTCGCAAGTTGACGCGATGGTACTAAAGTCACATTTACTCGATCACACAGCGGTGAATCTTCTGCTGTCGAAAGATGATACTGGCTTTCGGGCACACCGCCGAAAGCTGCTAGCAGAGTACTTTGAAAGTTTTGTTTATGATCGAATTGGTGACGAGACAGATTTACGTCCTTCGATCAAGTCCGTTTCTGAAGGATCGGAAACAATAAGGCACAAGGCTCGCTCAATATGAGTGCGTTGCGCGTAAGGCTTGGCGACGTCGATATTGGAGTCCTTGAGCATTTTGACGACGAAAGCGAAGCGTTTACTTTTGCAGACGAATACCTTGAGTCTCACATTAACGCTCGCCCGATATTGGGGCAACTGTTTGAGGATCGAATTCCAAAGCCCATCCATGTCGGTGGACCATTCGGATGGTTCGATCACTTGCTACCACAGGGTGCCATGCGTCGATGGAGATCGCGGCTTCTCAGTATTGATGAGGCGGATGGCTTTAGCCTGCTGACTCACTTGGGAGAAAACTTGCCTGGTGCGGTGATCATGATTCCAACGCAACCGTTGATCCGACGCAGCATCGAGCGTAAAAGTGCTCATAGTTTGTTGTTGAAAGAACAGCCGTTTCGTTTTTCATTGGCAGGAGCACAATGGAAGCTGTCCGCCCGTTCCGCCGGACGAGGTTTGACTACAAACGCTTCCGCTCACGGCACCGAGTACATTGCAAAATTCCATTCGCCTGAGTATCCCGATTTGCCTCGTTGTGAATTCGCAACCATGAACTGGGCGCACAAATCGGGCATCGTAACACCCAATTTTGAATTGCGCCGCGTTGAGGATTTTGATGTTGTTCCCGAGAATATGCCTGTCGGAAATGGCGATGTCTATGTTTGTCAACGATTCGATCGACACAATACACAACGGATTCATATGGAGGATTTCGCCCAGATCCTAGATCGCCCGTCTGGCAACGAGCAGTACCGCGGAAGCTACGACGAGATTGCAAGGGTCCTACTTTGGATTGCTCCAGATTCGATTGAAGAGCTGTTGCGAGTCGTCATTTTCTGCCTGATCAGCGGTAATGGTGATGCCCATTTGAAGAACTTTTCCGTGCTTTACAACGACGGACGTATCGCATCCCTTTCACCTGCGTACGACCTAGTTGCAACCGTCGGATATCAACCATACGATAAATTGGCACTTAAATTTGGCGGGTCCCATCGATTCGATGGTATTTTCCTTGAACGCTTCGATGCTTTTTGCAATTGCCTCGGTTGGACTAAGGAAAAGCTGCGCAGCTTTGTTATCGAATTCTCACGACACGTACTTAACAATTGGCAACTTCCGGAAGTCAACGAAAATTTCCCTGAGCTCCAGAGAGAAAAAATCAGACGACACGTTGCAAAGATTGGTGCGGAATTTACGCGCTTCTAGCTTTTGTCGACTAAAAAAGGAAGAGTCGCAAAAACGGAAGTTATCTCTCCCCGACATTGGTTGTGTTGCGGCGAATTAACGCGAAGTACAATGGCAAGCCGGCGGACATCAGGACCAAGCCGACCACCGATTCGATGCGTTTGGTCATGAGCGTATTGGTAATCAACCAAGCTGCCACCATCACAAATGCGATGGGGACATAGGGATATCCAAACGTCTTATACGGCCGTTCGAGATTGGGCAGCTTGCGGCGCAGCACGAACACCGAGGAAGTCACCAATGCATAGAAGATCCAAGATGCAAACAAAAGACAATCGGTCAATTGATCGAATGTCCCCGAGAGTGCGAGGACGCTTGCCCAAAGCGCTTGCATGACCAAACAGAATACCGGCACTCGAGTGTTTTGGCTTAGACGAGAGAACGGTTTGAAAAAGAGGCCGTCGCGAGCCATCGCGTACGGAACTCGAGCGTTGGATAGAATCGAGCCGTTAATCGCTCCAAACGCCGACACCACAAAGACAATGGAAATAAACTTTCCACCAAAATCACCAAGAAAAGTGCCCGCCGCTTTGCTGGCCACTGGCAATGCGTCGCGGTGAAGTGTCGATCGCGACGTCATGACTTCGCTGGTGGGCAGCGCGTAAAAATAGCACAGATTCAACGTGCAATAGACCACCATCACGATGATCATTCCAAAGATCAGTGCACGCGGGATGTTGCGTCCTGGGTCTCGCACTTCTCCAGCCGCCATCGGCATGTTGTTCCAGCCATCGTAACCCCATAAGGCAGCCAACATGGCGGTCCCGAACAACGCGAATCCACTCCAATGCGGAGTGTCAGCAGGTTTGACTAGATGGCTCCAGGTTGCCGTTTTCGAAGCGGCAAACACGCCGATGATAATAAACGCTATCCCTCCCAATTTTAGAAGCGTCAAGAACATTTGGACCTTGCCACCCACCGTGACCGTCATGCAATTGATGCCTGTCATCAGGAGAATGACCGAAACCGCAACCACTTGTTCGGCGCCGAATTGCCAATGCATCGATTGACCGAACAGTCGATAGTCATACTGAAGCCACACGGCGCCCAATGGCAAGAAACTGGAAAGAAAAATGGCGATACCGGCTCCCAAGGTCGCGATCGAAGCGCTCCCCGCAACGATAAAGCGTTGCCACCCAAAGAGAAATGCGAGCATGTTGCCGTACGAGTTCTTCAGATAGACGTATTCCCCACCCGCCTCTGGATACATGGCACCCAATTCGGCATACGTCAACGCTCCGGCCATCGAGAGCAATCCGGCGGCCACCCACGCTAACAAAACCAGCATTGGCGTCCCTACATCTTGCGTCATCGGCCCAGCTTTCAGGAAAACGCCTGAGCCTATGACCGTGCCAACAACCAGTGCGGTGGTGTCCACTAAGGTCAGTTTGCGAAGTAATAGGCTCGGTTGATTCATTATTTCTTAATCTTGGGATCAGCCGCAGTGCGCTAGCACACGGTTTCTTAAATCTGGAATCAGCACACGGTTTTCTCAACAAAACCGGACACTAGCGCGTCCCGGCTGACGTACCGCAACTAATTCTTAGTTGTCATAAAGCGCAAGCCCCAAACCGAGCGATGTGAGAGGATGAAAACGCATCGTCGAGAATGGGAACGAGGATTCTAACCTGGATTGCACAACCTCGCCAGAAATTACCTTATCCGTTATGGCGTGAAGGCCTGACTTGAGTACACTCGGTGTTCTATCAACGCCGGGTTCAATGCGCACGGCTCATTGTTGATGCTTTCCAACCTGCGAACCGTCTGTTTCGCTGCACCTTCCGAGTAGAAGTATCTGATGACAAATCCAAGCATAGCCCCCCGTCGTTCGCCGCTCGACTCTGCCCGACTGAAGGCCTACTGCCGATTGATGCCGCTCTTGTTTGTGTGCTACATCATCGCCTATATCGATCGCACCAATGTCGCCAGTGCCAAGCTGACGATGAGCGAGGATATGCCCGCGTTCGATAGCTGGGTGATGGGGTTTGGCAGCGGAATATTCTTTCTCGGCTATTTTTTGCTTGAAATTCCAGGCTCGATCATCGTGGAGAAGTGGAGCGCTCGCAAGTGGATTTGCAGGATCATGGTGACCTGGGGAATCATGGCTGCAGCCACTGCCTTTGTGACGACACCGTTGCAGTTTTACATCGTTCGCTTTTTGCTTGGCATGGCAGAAGCGGGATTCTTTCCCGGTGTGTTGGTCTACTTAACGCATTGGTTCCCGTCCAAAGATCGAGCCAGAGCCATCTCCTATTTTCTGGTTGCGTCTCCGATCGCCATGATGATTGGCCCATGGATCTCCGCGTATTTTATCGATATCGGTCGGACCACGATCGTGGATGGAGAGCCCATCATGAATCCCACCTTGCTAGGTTTACGCGGCTGGCAGTGGATCTACATTTTTTGGGGAGTTCCAGCCGTTGTAGCGGGCTTCGTTGTCCTCTTTTATTTGACGGACCGTCCCAAGCAGGCGATGTGGCTCACCGAAGAGGAGCGAGATGCACTGGAAACCGTACTAGCGCAAGAAAAAGCTGCTAAGTCACATGCGAAACACCAGTCGCTGCTCGCGGCACTCACCAATCCACGTGTCTTGCTGCTGTCGCTCGCATACTTCGGTATCGTAACGGCAAACTATGGCATCGAGTTTTTCCTGCCCAGCATCCTAAGGCAGTGGTACGATTTCGAACCAAAGGACGTTATTCTCTTGGCCATCCTACCGTCGCTCTTGGTGATTGCTGGCCAGTTGTTCGTCGGATGGAGTTCCGACCGATTCCACGAACGACGATGGCATTCCGTGATGCCGGTTGTTCTTGGAGCGATTGTGCTCAGCCTCTCGACCTTGACTCAAGGCAATATCTACCTGTCCATGACTTGTTTTATCATCGGAGCAGCCGGCATGAAATCGTACATGCCTGCGTTCTGGAGTCTGCCCACTCTGTT
>JBEBHM010001190.1:0-1954 GCA_040080875.1 Pirellula sp. | reverse complement strand
CTTCTTGACTGGGACCTACGTCCACGAGATGTTCCATTTTTGGGGTTTGATATTGGGTCGGAACTGTATTTGGGATCTGTGATTTGACCTTTTTCGAAGCGGCAAAGTAAAAGACGTACTTGCCGGGAATCGCTTCCCCCTCAAATTCTCCGTTTTTGTTCGCTTCAAGCTCCGTAACATAGCCATTCTCAGTAGGTTGCAATACGACGAGCACATTCCCCAAAGCGGATCCATCTTGAGCGACCGCTTTTCCAGTCACCTTCTTCACTTCCCCAACGGATTCAACCGAATTTCCACAGCCAAACATCGTCGGCAATATCAATAACACCACCAAATAACGCATCATGTCCCTCAATTTCCTCGCCCCTAAGGGGCGAGGCAGTCTAAACTTGCAAAAAAATCGTATTCCTACTGATCCGATACAGTGATGTTTCCATCGGCAGCACCAACCAGCCATTTTACGACAAGCGCATCTGCAGAGTCCGATTGGAATCTGACGGACCCGTCTCCCGAAACAACATTGACGCCACCGGTATGAAACGCAAATGGCTCATCGTTAGGACCACAATTGTTGATCGACCAACGGCATTCCGCCGGGCCGCCAACTGGTGACTTGTAGTTGTTAATCTTGGCGATTCGACTTCCTGTCGCATTGCTTGGCCCGGAAAAACCATTCGAGCAAGCGTCAGGATCGGCCCACGCATGAACACGACGATTTCCAATCGGAAAGGGGGCGACTTCGGCCAATGCCCGAGAGGTAGGAGTAGGAGATCTGCGAGCAGACTGAGCACCAAACGATCCCACGCTAGGATGTGCTCGGGCTGCATCCTCAATGCACAAAAACGTGTTGGATGTACCGTCCGTCACTCTACCGAATCCACCACCATCGCAGTTCAGCATCCCTCCCACGACTTGCGACGTCCAATATGCTGCTGGAGTAGTGGGCGTTCGCATGAGATAAGTCGGCGAGGATGGGTTTGAATCGACGTCAGAAAGTGCTACGAACATGTAGTCAAATCCTCCGAGACTATGGACCGGGTCTCGAGAATCATTTCCGAGGGGCGCCGACGGACAGACAAACGCAGAAATCTTTGCTTGGGCCGCTTGCTTGCCTGCGGGGTGCAACGAATCATCGTAGGACAAACCCTTGGCATTGACGTGCAACTGTGCAGCACCATTGGCAATCAAAATACCACCGCTCAGTGTTGCAGCATAAGTTGTCGAGAGTCGTGGATCTGCATCGTGATTGAACAATTGATAGACTGCGACTTGCTCAATGAAGGGCAAGAGTTGCGTGGCAGTCGAATGAATCATGTAGGTTGTGCTATTCGAGCCTGTGGAATCGCACTGACCACTATGGGGTAGTTTTCGGTTCGCAGATTCAAAATTGTGAACCCCAAGTCCAATTTGCTTCAAGTTGTTAGAGCACTGCATTCTTCTGGCGGCTTCTCTTGCTGCCTGGACTGCAGGTAACAGCAGCCCTACCAAAATACCAATGATCGCAATGACGACCAGTAACTCTACCAACGTGAATCCATGTTCTAATTTTTGATTGCGTATTCGTATCTTCATTTGGTCTCTTCCAAACCTTGTAGCGTCCCAAGCCCACTTCGAGATCGGCGACGGGGAGAAGAGTAATGCTATTAATTAACTTAGAAAGTGCTGCCCCGACCTATTCACGAGAACTTAACAAAACCTGAATAAGCTGAACTTCGTCTTCGCGCCAAATTCATAATTCTAGTATTGACGGAGCGAACATCCATCTAACCCATCGTGCTGACAATTCGATCTATGCTGCGATCAGACAATTCGGAGAATTGTCCAACAGTTGCACGATTCTCCGAATCGTGAATCCTAAAATCCAAGAATCTCAAAGGTTGAGATAGCCGAGTGTGTTCGACGAAAAGTGTCCAAAATGGACTACAAGGGGTGCGTGAACAGTTGGGACAACTGG
>JBEBHM010000419.1:0-7546 GCA_040080875.1 Pirellula sp. | reverse complement strand
TCTCATCCACACTTGACGGAACTCATTCGAACAGCGATTTCGCAGTCGTCCCTTGAAAAAGAAGGCTGGTATGCACCGGTCGACCAAGCAAGTTAGTGCACCAAACCGCTTGCATTCCTCGGGAACGAGGCCCTCGAACGCCCTAAGCGGCGCGTAAGGTTTGGCGCACTAAGCGGTTGCCGACCGGAACCCTCCCCTACTTCGAATCGGGCTCTAATTCTGGTGCTTCCATTCGTACCAACAAATACGTTTCGACCTTTTCGTTGCCAAAGTGAACGAGTACCGGCGTCTCGTTTTGGGTCAAGTTGAAAAGACCTGTCTCGACGACGATATTCTCGCTTTCGCCAATACGAAATGCTACTCTCTGCGTGTTCTTGTCCACTTGTCCCTGGACCGATTGCGCTTGATCGGTTTGAGTGTTCAGAATCGTCCCGCTGATGATCCCTTCTTTGCTGACTGCAAGCTGGATGATGCGTGTTGGGTCTGTATCCTTCTCGTCGGAAGAAACTGCAAATGTACCCAAGGGCATCCAATCCGCTTTGGTGGCTTGCTCGTCGTTTTCGGGAGGCGCAACGGTGGCGAGGGTGGCTGCGCTTTGAGCGAATTCATCTGCAGTGCTCACATGCTGTCCATTGACTTTGACCGTGTTGTTCTCAAAGACGACATTGCCACCTTGCCCATAGTCATAGTAAACCGGTTGGTTCCACCTTTAAGACCGGCCGCGTCGGCGTTCATCGTCGCACAAGAAAACACACCCAAAATCACAAATGGAATTCGCATGTTCACTGAATGACTTCCTATTTCTTTATTTCGATGGTTGAGTTGTTGAGGGAGCGGCTGGGAGTCGAACGATGGTGACCGGATCGCTTACAGGTTGTGGCCGACCTTCGATCTCGTGTCCCATCAGCTTGAGCGTAACCTTGTTGGCATCCACTCGCGACAAAAGGTAGTTTCCTGTCGCCGCATGTCCGTCAATCAAAGTTTGAGAGGATTTAATGATCCAGTCGTTGTCAACTTTTGACCAAGTGTTATCGCCAAACGAACCATCCGCCAAGAAACTCCAAGATCGAATTTGGTGACTGCGAGGATCCCACTTATCTCCAGCCTTGATCAGAATCGCCGAGAATAAGCTGACGCTCGGTTTATCGTTTTCAACCGTCGTTGTTGTCGTGCCCTCCACATTGGCCACGTCGCTCTTGATCATTCGAACTTCTTTGATGGTTCCCGACAATCGCGTCTTGCCAGGGCTTTTAAAGACGTTGGCTAGATCGGCACGAATCGCCGCGCGACCTTCGGTGCGCGTTCCTGTTTCTTTGTCAACGTGAAGCCCTTTTTCGGTCCACATGGCAACGACAGTTTCCAACTCTTGTTTGTTGAACGCCTCGACGTAATCTTTGAAGAATTTTTGGATGGCTGTTTCATCCGCGTTTGCGGGAATACTCCATAAGGGAATCGCAACTAGTCCTAATAGAAATACGGGCAAGCTGGATCGTAGGTGGCTCATCAAATTTCTCCTATCACTAATTAAGGCCTTTGTGTTCCATATTCAATGAATCGATCTTCATCGTCAGTAGGATGATGGTCAGCAGCAAATTGTACCCTAACGACGATCGGGGTACGAGGAGCTATCATGGTGTTTCGTTTTTGTTGCTTCACAATAAGTTTTGACACGCATTTCTCCCAAAAGAATGAATATGCAAAATACGCCATTGCTCGACACAGAACTCTATCGGATTCACGCCTATTGGCGTGCGCTCAACTATTTGTCGGTGGGCCAAATCTATTTGTTGGACAACCCTCTTTTGCGCGAGGCACTGCAACGAAAACACATCAAGCCGAGATTGTTAGGGCATTGGGGGACTTCGCCGGGTTTGAATATGATCTGCGTTCATTTGAACCGGATCATTCGGCGCGATGACTTGAACATGATCTACATCATCGGCCCGGGACATGGTGGGCCATCGCTCGTGGCACATGCTTACTTGGAGGGGCGATATTCAGAAGTGTATACCGCAATCAGCCAAGATGTTGATGGCATGAAGCGGCTATTTAAGCAGTTTAGTTTTCCGGGCGGCGTCCCAAGCCATGTGTCCCCAGAAGTCCCTGGTAGCATTCACGAAGGAGGCGAACTAGGCTACTCACTCAGCCATGCGTACGGTGCCGCGTTTGACAATCCGGACTTGGTCGTCGCGTGTGTGGTTGGAGACGGAGAAGCAGAAACCGGGCCGCTCGCTACGGCTTGGCACGGGAACAAGTTTCTCAATCCAGCGCGAGATGGCTGCGTACTGCCGATCCTCCATCTGAATGGCTACAAGATTGCCAATCCCTGTTTTCTTGCACGCATCCCACACGACGAGTTGCAGAAGTATTTGGAGGGGATGGGCTATCAACCCTTCTTTGTGGAAGGGACAGATCCTTTGTTGGTCCATCAACAAATGGCTGCAACGCTGGACACCATTGTTCCAAGAATTCGACAAATCTGGGACGACGCGCGCACTCGCGGGGTGACCCAGCGACCCATTTGGCCAATGATTGTCATGCGAACCCCAAAGGGCTGGACTTGTCCTGCAGAAATCGACGGCAAAAAATGCGAAGACTACTGGCGCAGCCACCAAGTTCCCATGAGCGATATGGAATCCGAAGCCCATGTGCGAGTCCTTGAAGATTGGATGAAGAGCTATCGACCAGAAGAACTATTCGATGAAAAAGGCCGATTAAAACCG
This sequence comes from Pirellula sp., assembly GCA_040080875.1. Taxonomy (GTDB): domain Bacteria; phylum Planctomycetota; class Planctomycetia; order Pirellulales; family Pirellulaceae; genus JBKCUI01. Next base: position 4,823 of record JBEBHM010000419.1, on the reverse strand, counting down.
GAGCTCGCCGAACTCGCTCCAAAAGGCCAACGTCGCATGAGCCACAACCCGCATGCAAACGGAGGTATGCTGCTGAGAGATTTGCGTTTGCCCGAGTTCGACGATTATGCCGTCCAAGTACCTAGCCCAGGAACTGTCACAGCCGAATCGACTCGAGTCATGGGTACTTATCTGCGCGATGTCATGAAGATAAATGCGGAGTCCAACAATTTCCGGATTTTCAGCCCCGATGAAAACAACTCGAATCGTTGGCAAGACGTGTTAGCCGTAACCGATCGATGCTATATGGCAGAAATTTTTCCCACGGACGACAAACTTAGTCCGGACGGACGCGTCATGGAAGTCCTCAGCGAGCATCAATGTCAAGGTTGGCTCGAAGGCTACTTGCTCACGGGACGACATGGATTCTTTTCATGTTACGAAGCGTTCATTCACATTATCGACTCCATGTTCAATCAGCATGCCAAGTGGCTCAAGGTATGCAACGAGATTCCATGGCGTCGGCCTGTCGCGTCATTCAACTATTTGCTAAGTTCGCATGTGTGGAGACAAGATCACAACGGATTTAGCCATCAAGACCCGGGGTTCATCGATCATGTGGTCAATAAAAAATCCGAAGTCATTCGAGTCTATTTGCCTCCAGATGCCAATTGTTTGCTCAGCGTAACGGATCATTGTTTGCGAAGTCGCAACTATGTGAACGTCATCGTTGCAGGGAAACAACCTGCATTGCAGTGGCTAACGATGGATCAAGCCATTAAACACTGCCACATGGGCATTAGCATTTGGGATTGGGCCAGCAACGACAAAGGACAGGAACCAGACGTCGTGATGGCATGTTGCGGCGATGTCCCAACTTTGGAAACTCTTGCCGCAGTCGACATCCTCCGCACCCACCTGCCCGAATTGAAAATCCGAGTGGTGAATGTCGTGAACTTAATGAAGATGCAGCCCGCGAACCAACATCCGCATGGGCTGTCCGATCGAGATTTTGACGCATTGTTCACCAAAGACAAACCGATCATCTTTGCATTCCACGGATATCCATGGTTGATTCACCGGTTGGCCTATCGACGAACCAACCACCACAATCTCCACGTGCGAGGCTACAAAGAGGAGGGGACGACAACGACCCCCTTTGATATGGTGGTGCTCAACGATCTAGACCGGTTTCATTTGGTCGAAGACGTCATCGATCGCTTGCCACAACTGGGGGCTCGCGCAGACTACCTCAAGCAGGCCATGGACGAAATACTGATCGAGCACAAACGCTACATCGTCGAGTATGGAGATGACATGCCGGAGATTCTGAATTGGAAATGGAATCGATCGCCAACGAACGCCACCATCACAAGCTCGACCGAAGGCGACAATTCGTAGTCATACCGATGACTTAGGACGGCATTGCAGAAGTTTGGGATCGATCCTGGGGTGCTCCAGTAACATTTACTTGTCGGTTCTCTTCAGATTCGATTCTTTTTCGATTAGCTTACAGGACGCTCGCCCGAAAAGACCTTCGCCCCAAACGATCTTTGTCGGCTTGAGGTCCGCCAACAGGCCGGCGTCGATGATCGACTCCGCGACGAGTTTGTCGTCTTGCCAGACTTGTAGTCGGTCAAGTTGCAACAGGCATTGGACCTTAGTTCTGCCCGGTTTGTACGACAGCGGCGCGGTCAGATGTCCTGGCAGATGGTAACGCCAGACGCGACCATACTCCGCATAGACCGCATCGGTGAGAAATGGAAGCGACCGATTATGTGGCATTGGACCTTTCGCCGACGTGGCGATCATCAGCGAGTTGCGCCAAGGGGCGAGTCCGCAGATTCGTTGCCCCCATTCATTGATAACGACTGCGGTTTTGTTGGCTCGATTGAGTTCCTCGATGTCTTTTTGATACGGATGGCCAGAAAGATCGGTCAGCGCTGGTTGAGAGAACATTCGACTCTCGAGCGACCAATTCTGCGAGTCGTGATCGTATCGCCACAGCTCGGCCCACGGCCAGACGCCGACGTATAGATCGCCGCGATACAGCATCGTGCTCTGAGCCTCGCGGGAATAGTTAGCGACCCCTGGCATCACGGGCGGCCAGTCGGCGATCTCTGCCAGCGAGGTGCCGTCGAACCGCAGCAGCCGTCCGCTTGGATAGTGACCGAGCAGCAAGTCCCCCCGAAAGTTCACTGCCGAGTAAACCTGATAGCTTTTGTTCGGTTCATTCTCGCGCAGCACTCGCCACTCTTGACCGTCGAAGACATAAATATTGCCGTAGTTGGAAACGGTCAGCACCTGGCCATTGAGTTGCCCCCAGGCGAACGTCGTTTCGTTCGGGACGCGAGCGTTCAGAACTTTCGCGCCCACGACGTCGACGCGCTCTTGCCCCGGTATCCAAGGAGCGGCCATGACCTTTGTGAATCCGACCTTGTCCGACCGAATGGAATGGTAAAAGAACATGTGCCCGAGTGCGTAATAGAACGTTGCATACTCCCCGTTCTCCGGCCTTGGAAGAATGAGTTGGCCGTCGTACGTGGCCCGTCCGTTTTGAAAAACAAGCGGCTTACCCGCCAGGCTCATGAAGCCATCGCCGAATCTATTCGTCTCTTTGTCGAGAATCGCGTCTTCTCGCCACAGCTTGGCGTGGGCGTCCCAGCGCCGCAATGTCTTGTCGAGATGATAAGTCCAGCTGAAGAGATGCCCGTCGCGGTCCTGAATCGACTGATGAGCGATCGCACTTGGCCGAGGCAGCAGTTCCTTCTCAGGTTTCACCGCTTGATTTGGTCGGACGTAAAACTGCAATGCAAACCGATCCAGCCGGACGCAGGTGTTGAACACACTAGGAAACCCCGCACCGAGAATGACTCGCCCCGTGTCATCCTGTACCTCGAAGAGGGTGCCGAAGTCCTGACCGATATCGTCGCCAAACGCAACCTGAGCGGCCGCCCGAAACAGTGGCTCATCGGCTCGAATGGACGTCTCGATATCCGTCACCAGCGGCATCAACACGACCAGTAGCAGCAGTAATCGGTTTATGACGTTGATCCCTTTCGGCACAGGAACAGGAATTCTCTCGGCCGCCCTATTGTGGCGAACAATTCCCGTTCGGGCGAGTAACCCTACGATCCGCCAACTTGCTCGGGGATTTTTCTTACCGTAACAGCCTCTCTGCTTTGGAGCCGATAGGTACTTCGGTTGCTATAGGCGTAAAGTGTTGAAGTTGTTTGTCTGCGGCCTGAATTAAGCGTTCGACGCGGGCGTCGATATCTTCTCCCAATCCAGTTTTGGAGACATCGTCCGAAAGCGTTGCCCGCAGCCCCGCTCCGCACCCATGGCAACAGACTTCCCTGCCCAATAAATCTACCGGTATCTGCAAAGTTCGCCCGCAAGTGGGGCATACTTTCGCGAATCTCACCGAATTCGACATTATTGTGTTCTCCATACGAGTTTCGATCCGATCGCAGATTATTGCGTACTATCTACCGCTGTCAATGCCGCAATGGACAGCATTACGCCAAAGAAGGTTCCGCAGCGTTTTGCAAAGCGAGCGTTTTACCCCCATATCTTTCCTGGGGCCCAATGAAATCTCGTATCTTGGATACGCATAAGTTGGATAAACGACCGTTCGTATAAGTGATGGAGGGGAAGATTGTTGATAAAGATCGCGCGCGACTGCAAAGTTTGGGAGGAATCTCCGGAAATATGCCGGCCTAGCGCCTCGAAATTCAGAAAAGAACGATTGTCCCCAATCGTTTCCGATCCGTAAAATCAGTCCCCTTCATCTTCGATTCAATCTCCATCAGGCTCAGAACCGCCTCAGAACCCTATTTTCCAAACCACTCGCCGGTTACAAAATCAATATGACCTGCCAACCAAACAGTTTGTACTCCCGTCAAGCGATTCGATTCGAGAACCACGGAATCCCCAAATTACGGTGCTCGTCCAAATAATTTCGGTGTTCGTCCAAATAGCCGTATTCGCCGAAAAGTTTATCAAGGCATTTTCTATAACTTGACTCATTCGTGTTCCATGCAAGACGTCTCGTATTTCGATCTTCAAGTCAATGGCGCGTTTGGCGTTGATTTCAATAGCGATGGGCTCACTTACGATGATTTTGCGGCCGCGTGCAAGTGTCTGGAGAAGGATCGGGTCACCCAGATGTTGCCGACGATCATTACCGACTCCGTCGACAAGATGTGCGAGCGAATCGGGCGGATCGCAAGCTTTGTTGAACGGGATGCTAGTCTCAAGTCGTTAATTCGTGGCATCCACGTCGAGGGGCCATTCATCTCGAGGTCGCCTGGCTACGTTGGCACGCATCCCATTCAGCACGTGCGCGAAGCGAATTTGAGCGACGCGATGCGACTTGTCGAAGCCGGATCTGGGTTGGTGTGTTTGATGACACTTGCTCCTGAGCAAGACCCGCTTGGCACAGTAACGGCGAGGCTTGCCAAGGAGCGAATCGCTGTTTTTGCTGGTCATACGGACGCCTCACGCGATCAAATGGTGTGCACAATCCAAAATGGACTGGTTGGTTTTACGCATCTTGGAAACGGCTGTGCACATCAAGTCTCTCGGCACGACAATATCATTCAACGCGTACTTTCGTTGCGAAAAGAGTTGTCGGTGACGCTCATTGCGGACGGTTTGCATTTGCCCGGATGGCTTCTGAGTTCCTGGATCGAGATTATCGGCATCGATCGTTGCATCGTCATTAGCGATGCGATGAGCGCCGCTGGCATGCCGCCCGGCGAGTACTTCATTGGTGGCCAGCCCATTCAAGTGGATGATTCACGGCGAACGACTCACCGCGACCATGGATATCTTGCTGGTTC
>JBEBHM010001189.1:0-1957 GCA_040080875.1 Pirellula sp. | reverse complement strand
CTTCCAACTCCGTTTCGTTTTGCAAAGAAGCTCGGATTGAATGGCTTTGCAATTCTGCCAGGTCTAGTGAACTCGCATTGCCACCTCGAGTTTAGTGATCTGAGTGAGCCTCTTCCAGCAGGCGATTCATTCCCAGACTGGATTCGCCGTCTGCTCGTTTATCGCGCCTCGAAAAAAGTCGATCCAGAACAAGCCGCGTTTGCAAGACGAGCGGCAATCAGGTCCGGAATTCGCGAGTCGTATGAGGCTGGCGTACGATGGGTCGTGGATATGACGACCCAGCCTTGGGATCCGTTCTGGATTGACAGTGCGGTGAGCGAAATCTTCGCAACTCTTTCGCCTGCTGTTGCCCCGAAAAATCCCATCACGATTCAACCGTGTATCGAGCTCTTGGATATTTCTGAGAATTTCTTGAAGCCTTCCCTTGCGTTTGCTTCAAAACAAGCCAATGCACCTGAGTCGACACGTATTGGTCGAATGGGCTACGCACCGCACGCTTCTTATACCGCATCTTTAAGAGTCACCCAAATGTGTGCTGAATTGTCGCAAACGGAACGCCGATTGGTCACCATCCATCTGGCTGAATCAATCGATGAGTTGGAATGGCTCGAAGAGCGCAAGGGAACCTTTTTGGATCTGCTCGGCCCTATTATATCTAGCGTATTTTCTGAAGCATTGGGACAGAACTCTGAGCATGTGCAGTTATTGACACAAGCGTGGCGGGCAGCGATTGCACATGGGAACTATCTGTCTCACAGTGACTTGTTGAATCTAGCAGTCCATGCGAAAAACATGGCAATCGTACATTGTCCGCGAACCCATCGGCATTTCGGCCATCGGCATTCCGGCGATCCACATGGTGGCAGCCTGCGGTATCCACTTGCTGAGCGAATGGAGTTGGGAGTCCGTCATTTTTTGGGAACCGATTCTCGTGCGTCGAATCCGGATTTGAATTTGTGGAGCGAAGCACAACTGGTTCGTGCTGAACACCCGTCGGTCACTTCTCTGGAGATACTGAAGATGATTACTACCGACGCGGCTGAATTCCTTGGTATTGCGGATCGGTACGGTGCGATCCGTGTCGGACAACCTGCGAACCTGACTGCAATCAAGCTTTCCGGAAATTCCCCAAGGCCAGGTTCATCGGTTAACACGCACCGAATATACGATTCGGTCTTGTCGTCGGATACGGAATCCTCACCGTTGGAAATGGTTTTAAAGTGGAACGGAAAGTAGGTCCCGCTTGCCGAGCGGGACTCACCGTCCGACATGTTAAAAATGACGACTGGCCGTCCACCGCTGCGCGGGTTAAACAAGTCACAGGTTGAACGCAGTTGATGAGGGGGACAAGAAAACTGTCGGGATTCGCAATCAGTTTACTGTTGGTACCAGCATCTCTTTGAAGTCGAGTGTCGATTTGGTGACTGCATACATGGCAACAATCGTGATCGAAACGACTGCAAGCCATAACATCGCGTCCCAAAGCTTCGATGGAGCCAAAGCCGATTCAATCCGCCGATATCGAAAATAGAGAGTCGTGATGGCAATCATCGGAAGGGTCGCTGCTTGTGCAAAAACACCGACGACGGTCATCGATTTCGGATTGGCGAAAAGCAAAAAAAGGAGGAGCGCCAAAACGGGAAAGAAGAGAGAAAAGCGATGGATCCATTTGGAGCGATGCGAAAAATTTTGGTATCGAACTGCTCCTGTAAGACTCAGGAAATCTGCGGTCATGCGGGCGTTCCCTGCACAAGATAGATAAAGTGTTTTGAAAAGAACAGCACCTGCTCCAATCAGAAAAACGATTCGAGTCCAATGACCAAAAGTGTCTACAAACATGTGCGACAGAGTTTCGATCATCGCTGTCCCTTTGGGATCCAATCCCTGCGGATGAAGAACCGTTGCTCCCATGAAATAGAACGATACCGTCGATATCGTGAAGACGACCATGCTGATC
>JBEBHM010001188.1:0-1957 GCA_040080875.1 Pirellula sp. | reverse complement strand
ATCCGTGGCTAAGCACAACCGCAAGGAATAGGGCGTTACGCATTATCACACCGATCGGATTGACCCTCGGTGCACGCGAGGAATTTGGCCAGGCCTGTGACAATTCCATTCCAAGAGATTGCATCCATGAAACGCTTCGTGGCCATTCCCAGATGCCTCCTGTCCACTCGGCAGGAATTCCTTCCTTGCCAACTCTTGCTCCCACGATGCCGCCGACAATCGTAGCGGCTGAATCCGCGTCTCCACCACATTCGATGACGGCAATAACCGACTTGCGAAAGTCGTTCGGATATGACAGCCAACTGTGAACAGCAATCGGTACCGTATGGTAGGTGTATCCAGTGACACCGCGCTCCAATCGAAGCGATCGTGCGAAGTCAGAAGTTGATTGTCCATTCTCGACACTGGTCACAGCCGATCGGAGCAACTCAAGCAGTTCGGTAGCATCGCCAGGCGTGGACTGTGAAACAACTTCAAGCCATCGATTGGCATCGACAGCGTCATTGAGTGAAGCTTCGCGAGCAGCAAGTGCAATCGCAATTGCACCAAATTCGGCTTTTGGATCCGTATGCGTCAATCGAGACGAGGATCGAACGAATTCCAGCAACTTCGAAACATCTTCAAAAGTTGCACCAAGAATTGCGGCTCGCATGGCCGGCCCATTACCAGCGGAATAGACACCCAACTTCGATGGGCTGATGGCGAGCCATAACTTTACACAACTGCGAGCTGTCGCTTTACCAACGCCGGCTGGAAGGGCCATCATCCACCATCGCAACCTCGCTGCAAATCGTCGTGCGAAAACCTCGACGTTGCCACCGGATTCGATAAGCGATTGAGCTACCATGCAAGTGTGCTCAGTATCATCGGAGATCATTCCTCGTCGCAGTAAGAATCGATGGCGATCAGGCGGCCCAAGCAGCTTCCGAGCCCTATTGGGCGACAGGCCTTCATACGGCAAACCAAGGGCATCGCCCACAGCGGTTCCAAAAATACAGCCCGTGAGCGCCTTTTCATTCAACATTCTGCATACCCTAGAGAATTCGGTTTAGCCGCCAGTGATAGACAGAACATTCAAGTTTTGAGTAGCAGACGTGATCGGGCCTGGAAAATTGTCACAAAATGGAACGCAGCCGAGATTCGATCATATTCGGACTGCTCGGCCTGGGTGAGAGTGCCAGCGTTGGCCTTATCCCTTGGTCGGATTAGGTGGCGCATCGTAGACCTTTTGAGAAGCAGACCTGTGCTTTTGCCTCGTCATGTGTTCGGACTTCGTAATGGGGATTCGAAGTATCAGCATTGGTCGTCGTGATTTTCAGTCCGCAGCGTTGCATTGCCGCCACAGCTCGTGGGTTAAACGCAGTAGCTTCTGTACCACCGGAAAATGTTTCGACGTTACTGATCCCGATGTATTCCGCTGCAACTTGTGCCCAAATTTGCGACAGATGACTGCGTCTTGAATTGTGGGTACAAATGAAAGTTAGCTTCGCCGGCAATGACTTGGTGATACAGCCTTGCACATATTGAGCTACCTTTGCCAGGTCGGACTCTCTGTCCGATGGAATCAATGGAAACTCTTCAATCCTCGCGAGAAGGTATTGTTTTAGGGCTGGGTAGAATTGAACTGCAACTTCACTGGATGCCAACGAACTCATCTTGTCTCCTTGAACAGATTGCTGAAATTGAAATGGTTAAGAACACGAGGATTTATTTTGGCACTAGGAAATGCTTGATTTGATCAGGCGTAAGCAGCGTCCCGGATGAAACAACGTTCCCGTCGATGGCCAGAGCAGGAAGTGCCGATGGAGCAAACTCAAAGACCCTCATAATGTCAATGATCTTTTCGACCGTGTCTCCACGGCCCAATTCATCGACCGCCTTTTGGGCACTTTTAACGAGTTGAGTGCATTTTGCACACCCAGTTCCAAGCACTTGTATTGCCGCCATCGAACGACTT
>JBEBHM010000418.1:0-7558 GCA_040080875.1 Pirellula sp. | reverse complement strand
CGCTCCGGTTTGGGTGACCGGTGCGAGTTGGAGGCATACCTATTCTGGGAAGGATTGTTGCCGAAGCGATTCCAAACTTGAGTATTTTGAACAGCTTTGATAGGCCTGGAAAAGCAACACATGGGAGCGTTCCTGTAAAAAGTGAACTCGAAACTAACAATCCGCGCCGGAGTAGACGAGTGTTTTCCGTTTTGCGTTCCCAGAAATCATGGCGATCATTATTTTCCATCGCCTCGTTGACACAAACGGGCCTTGGTGCCGACGCCCATGATCTGCGACGACGGAATGGCTTGTGCGTTCGGATGGAATTGCGTATCACAGGTACTGCCTTAAATCTTGTCCCATATCGAAATAGTCCCGACGTATGTCTTCCGAAATTGCAACTGACACGGAACTTCTGATCTTCGTCAAACCCATCGCTCAGTCACTGTCCTTTTCCGAAAAACAAGTCCAAGCGACCATCGAGCTACTTGAAGCTGGCAATACTATCCCCTTCATTGCCCGTTATCGCAAGGAAGCGACCCAGGGACTGGACGAATTCGCTTTGCGGGCCATTGAAGACGCATTGGAAAAAACTCGCGAGCTCGCGGCTCGAAAAAAAACGGTTCTCAAGACGATCGACGAACAAGGGCTCCTCACCGACGCACTGAGCAAGCAAATCATCGCGTGCACGGACTTGCAAACTCTCGAGGCGATTTATCTACCATTTAAGCCCAAACGCCGAACCCGAGCAACCATCGCTCGCGAACGCGGGCTGCAACCACTGGCCGATCTCCTTCTCAGCCAGACAGTCCTCGGTCGTCCCAAGCAAGCCATCCTCAAGCAGTATGTCAATCTCGGACTAGACGTACCCGATGAAGCAACCGCGTTGCAAGGGGCTCTTGATATCGTTGCAGAGACTTGGGCCGATCAGCCGACGACGCGTGCTTGGCTCGTAAAGGAAGCCAAATCAGGTGGTCGCGTTACTTCGCAAGTCAAGCGAGGAAAGAAAGAAGAAGCGTCCAAGTTCGAAATGTACCATGATTTCGGAGAACCCGTCGCAAGAATTCCTTCGCACCGTTTGCTCGCGATGCTTCGAGGCGAAACCGAAGGATTGCTCCGCATCGATATCGACGTTGATATGGATCAAACCAACTCGCAACTCAAACAACAGCTCGTTACCAATCGACAATTTGAATTCTACGGCGATTTACTCGACGCCGTTGAAGACTGTTGCGAACGCCTCCTGATGCCCGCCACGAAAACAACCGTTCTGCAAGAGCTTAAAGAAAAAGCGGATGAAGAAGCGATCGCCGTCTTTGGCAAAAATCTTCGTGAACTTTTGCTCGCCCCACCTGCTGGACCTAAGGTCACGATCGGAATCGACCCTGGGTTCCGCACCGGTTGCAAAATAGCTGTCGTAGATGGAACCGGCAAGTTTGTCGCCAATACGACGATCTATCCAACGCCACCACAAAACGATACCGACGGAGCAGGCAGAATTCTCTTGGGACTGATCCAAAAGTATTGCGTCGAACTCATCGCGATCGGCAACGGCACGGCTTCGCGAGAGACGGATGCATTTGTCTCTGGCCTGCTACGCCAACATGATTTGAAGTTAACCAAAGTGCTCGTCAGCGAATCCGGAGCGTCCATCTACTCGGCCAGCGAACTAGCAGCCCGAGAGTACCCCGATCTCGATTTGACGGTTCGTGGAGCCATCAGTATTGCTCACCGATTGCAAGATCCCTTAGCAGAACTCGTCAAATCAGATCCGAAGTCGATCGGTGTTGGCCAGTACCAACATGACGTCAACCAAAAGCTACTGCGAAAGCGTCTCGATCGCGAAGTCGAGTCGTGCGTGAATAGCGTCGGCGTTGACGTCAATATGGCGAGTGCTTCACTGCTGTCGTATGTGGCTGGCATCGGTCCCAAGCTGGCAGAAAACATCGTCCAGTATCGCGACGAGCATGGTCGGTTCGATACGCGATCGCAGTTGCTCAAGGTCCCGAAACTTGGTAACAAAGCGTTCGAGCAAGCCGCCGGTTTTTTGCGTATTCGAGACGGCGAGCAACCTCTCGATAACTCGGCGGTCCATCCTGAAAGCTATTGCATCGTTGAAAGCATGGCGGCTCATTTACGTGCCGATACGAAGTCCCTGGTTGGCAATGCAACTCTTTCACAAAAGCTCTCCCCAAAAGTTTTTGTCAACGATCGATTCGGGCTTCCAACCGTCATGGACATCCTGCAAGAGCTAGCCAAGCCAGGCCGCGATCCCAGAAGCGAGTTTCGCGTGGTCCATTTTTCGGAGAGTGTTCACACGATGCAGGATCTCAAGCCCGGCATGGTATTGGAAGGGTCGGTTACCAACGTAACACACTTTGGAGCGTTCATCGATATCGGAGTTCACCAGGATGCACTCATCCACATCTCACAGTTGGCGAATGAATTCGTCAAAGATCCCAATGAAATTGTCGCAGTTGGTGACATCCTCAAGGTGAAAGTTCTTGAGGTGGACATTGATCGCAAACGAATCGCCGCAACTCGGAAGTTTTAGGAACCTCGAAATCGACTCGCGACAATTCACACCACAATTCCTCGCAAATATTGGAAGACCGCGATCTTTCGAGCAATCGGATCTCCAAAAATCTCAGGCTTGCTGGCTTCGTAAAGCGATGAAATCGTGTTTTCGTAAACATAGAACGACTTGCGCCATTCTTCGTTTCCAAGCAAGATATCTGCGTACGCCGCAAAGTGCGCGATCGACTTAAAGATACGATCGTCATCGCGTGACAATTCGTCGAGCGGCATCCCTCGCTCTAAGCAGAACCTGCCAAATCAAGCTGCTTAACCTACGTTGGCAAGATGCCTGACTTTCAATCTGCTTGCCAACTGCCGCAATCGATCGCGACTTGCTGCCAAAAACCGACCGAGCAACCGACCATCGGTGAGTTTCGTCATCCGCACTCCCCACGATCGGGCGTGCAACCCAACCTTGCAAATATGTCCGCCACCTCCGACGAGATCGCGGCCTTTCCTTCTCGTAGCATCCGCCCCGTATACTCCACCAACATCAAATACTGCTGGTATTGCGACGACACCCAACGAACCACAGCAACAAGACGAAGTGATTTCAAAAATCAAATTGCTCGGCGGAAGCGTCGAAAAGGACGCGAGCCGACCGGGTAGTCCGATCACCAAGATTGACCTTCACAGTACAAGTGTATCCGATGTGGATCTAATGTTACTATCACAATTGCCTGATTTGGAATCCATTGATTTGCGGCTAACCAAAATCACCGACGAAGGAGTCGTCCATCTCAGAGGTTTGAAACATCTACGCTTCGTCAATTTGTTTCGAACGGGTCTGACAGACAAAGGCCTTGAGCACCTCAAGGATGCGAGTCAGCTCGAAACTCTTTTGATCGGTGGCACGAAAGTAACAAACCATTTGACACGCAAGTGCTTCGTAGCAGTCAATTGCGCGCTCAGGACACGCCCTCCTGTGCGCGCAGCTTCAGAGTCTAAAAGTGCCTTGAATTGCGTTGCATTAGGCCGACATACGAGCCGACCAGCATCACGATTAGCACGCCTTAGCTGCCATGTTACATTTCGTCTCGAAACTGGCGTGGCAAGTCGCGAACTGCATCAACAACACGCATTACCTCGATCCCCTCCACGTGAGGCTGGTAGAAGATAATCCATCGCTTGTACTTAACGTAAAGCCATCCTTTTGGCGCACCCGAGAGCAAGTGGCCTGGTAGTTTCTTCGTGTCTTGTTCGTCAAGGCGATAGCGAATTTCGTAATAGATTCGTTCGGCAGCTTCGGGGCGACGGTCCACGACCGAGATGTAGTAAAGTATATCGTCGAGGTCGGATTCGGCGATCGGCGTCCAAACCACGGCCATTCAGCTTACGACCCCTTCCGCTGCGAGTCGCTCGCGGAGACGGGCAAGAATGGCACCGTCATTCAACGGCCTCGATTTGCCCTGCTGACTTTGCTCAATTGCAAGTCGATTGCGATCACGCCATCGAAGTAACTTGTCTTCTTCTAACCGGTCCAAAGCATCCATCGCATCGCGAAGCAATTCCGCCTCGCTGGCATAAAGACCTTCGCTCATTCGCGCCTTTAGGCGCTCTTCGATATCTGGGGGTATTGGTTCATTCATACCTCAAATATATCACAGTCACCAAGACAAATCCAACCAGTAGCACCGTTTTGCCTTGGTGCGGCGATGGTGCAACTAGTTCCATGGCCTGGTGTGGTGTAGTTTGAGAGGTGAATTCGCGCTTCAGGACGAACCGTCCGACGGACTTGGGCGGATGACTACCTCGATCAAGCCTTCCTGTGCGCCTGGAAAAAAGTGGACCATCGTTGATTGGACGTGAAGCGGCAATCTGGCTGATTGTCAGATTGCAATAAGTGCTGGCGACCTCTGCAGCACTATTATTGGAACGAAAAGCAATTGGCTTTGGTAAAGAACAGGAAGCTGGTCAGCCACTTTGCGCAATCCAAGAGACCATTGAATCAAGCAGGTCCTGTCTTTCGTCCCAGCTAGCCGAAGACGTAAAGCGATAGCACAATCTTCAGCGAGTTCGGACGCACAAGTATCTAGGTTGCAGTTGCTGCTGAAGACCTACGTGACTGAAGTAGTGCATAAAGCATATGTCATTGGATTTCAGTGATAGGTTTTTCGGTCAGCAAGCTAATATCGCTTCGAGCTGTTCGCGGAGTTCGGTTGATTGCTCTTGAGTAATCGCTTCTTCTGCGCGAAGACCGAAAACGGCTCCTCGAGCGTAGGCGTGGCCGGTGAGGGCGCGTTTGAGTTGGGTGATAGCGAGGGCTCGGCTAGTGATGTCGTCCAAATCGAGGCTGGTGGCCTGGACCAGACCACCCATGATGTCCATGCATGCTCGGGTGAGTATGTTTATGAATGACGACTTTTCAGAGTCGTTGTTGGCAAGTTCGATTGTGGCCATCAGAAGTGATTGGGCTTGCTCGACGGATGCGTGGTCGCTGCAATCTGAGTGTTCGCTGGCAGTATCAAATGGATGAGATGGTAGACTGTGCAACCACGGTTCATAAGGAGCAAGGTGGCCGTATTCCTTTTCAATGGGTTCCATTTTGCTGGTTTCGTTTTGCTCAGGGCTCGGCGTTGGCAAACCTTCTTCTTGCATCGACAACTCGAATGCTTCTTTGGCTGACATTCCGGCTGCGGTGCATTCGGCAATTCGCCGAGTCATGCGTTCGCAACGCAATTGATTCTGACGCTCCAACCTATCCATCACATGGACTTCATCTTCCAATGTTGGCTCGCTCCAGTTGTCGTCGGAAGTGCACTCAACGATACCCGACGAATTCTCCTGTTCCGTTAGTAGTTTTTGGTGGACCAGCTGCGTTCAATTCCTCAGATCCCGGTTCTTGCCTAAGCAGTCCCTAATAAATGATGCGATAGGTTCTTCTAACTTGAAAAGGCCACCTCGTCGTAATCGGGAGAGGGCAAGTTGGGATTCTTGTTGTGTGCCGGAACATCGGACTTTGCTGCCACCGCCCGTTCATCAGTGCTCCGGCGCAGCTATCTGTGCTACGTTTTTGCACGACTAAGATTAGCACAGATGGCAAGGCCGGTGCACAGATGGAAAACCGAAGAGTTGGAAACGGGTCAGGTCTCATTCTCGCAGCACTATCCTTTGAATTTTCCTGTCAAATGCGTCTTAAGAACTTGCCATGTCACTCGACATCAGGCAGATTTCACTTGGAATTCGCATCGATCGAGATTTGGATAGGCTTACTCGCATAGGTTGCTTTCATGACAAAATTCAGCGACACGTTGGCCATGATTACAATCTGCTGTCTCTCCACCGGCGCTGCGTTTGCCGCCGCCTTGAGCACGATTTTTCCTTTGGTTGCACCACTAGTAAGAAGCGTATTGCTGGCCGTTCCATCGACCGTTACCCCTTCCGGGAGTGAGCTTCCAAAGATCGTGTTGAGGTGTGAGTAGGTTGCCTCGAGGGTTACGTTTTTATCAAAATCCTCCGCGCGATGAATCTCAATGTCGATCTCTTTGGATTCCCCAGGCTTGAGCCTCAAATCGACGGTGCTCACGTCAACTTTACGAATATCGCTCGGAGCCGTTATCGCAATCACGTGGGACTCGACCGGCCAATGTCCGCGACCACCTCCGGGTTGATAGATCTCTTGATAAACGGTCGCCATGGATCGAAGAGATGATGGTCCCCCCGCCGCGCTGCCGGCTTCGCTTGGGATTCCATGGATCTCGATATTAGTGGCTCCCATCGCAGCGTTTGCATCCGCTTCAAAAACGATGCAACCATCAACGCTCTTGCCAGCCAATATGCGTCCGCAATGCGCCGTCACATTTTTTGGGAGTCCCGAAACCTCCAATTGAATTTCGGAATTGAAGCCATTCTTTTTTTCTGCTCGCACAAACACGACCCCAGTGGTGCCTGGCGCAATGGGCGTCTTGTCCGTATCCACATAGAGTGCAAATTGAGGATCGCTGCGAGTCACTTCGACAAAGTAGACAAACGATTTTCCACCGCGAAGATGCAAATCTCGAACTTCTAAAAAGTATTTTCCGTTGGCAGGTACTGTCCAATTCTCGATCAGCGAGTCTGCATAGTTGCGCTTGCCAATTCGCATATCATCGCCGATTTGCAGTTGATTTCCCTTTTCATCCAACACACGCAAGTGCGAATCCAACGACGAACCCAAACGACGTGCAAACACTTCAAATGTGTATCGCTCTCCTTTGAGTGCTTGGAACGAATAAAAATCCACATCCCCCTCAGAAGCGATGCGTCCATTGATTCCAGCCGGAACTGAGATCGACTGAGCGTCGGCCATAGAATCACTCGCATCCTCCGACTCCACATTCATTGGAACATCAGATACCACCAAGGGTAACGCACGCGTAATGGACTCTTGGACTTTCGCCGCGACGAACTGAATTTTGTTTCCTGGCTTGGCCGTCGGATTAACTTCGATTCGAGATTGGCCCGTCACACCGTGCTCGATCAATTCAATCGACGTCGACTGATTGGCGATGACTCCCATCGGAAAAGCCGACATGACCATAGGGTGTTCATTGATCTCAATGCTGTATTCCCAATACGCATTACCTTGGTATCGAACGTCCCGAATCTCCAACAAATAGTCCCCCTCGCGTTCGAATCGATGGTAGATCAGTGGGTCTGCAAAAAACTCATTGTCGGAGCTCGCAATAACATTGCCATTGATTTCTCGAAGCGTAAGGATCGGATCTGCGTGCTGTTGAAGATCATGCACTCGGTCCTGAAGTCGCATGCACATCACGTGAAAGCAAAGAGAAGTATTCGCATCGGCGTGAAAACGGTAATAGTCCACATCCTCCGCTTTTTCGATTCTTCCACACGCGGTGATCGGCAGGCTAATTTCTTGAGCGCCTGCAGGGGTATCGTTGTCCTTTTTCTCGTAGGCAATCGGATCAGACACCAGCACGATTTGTCCAACCGTGCTTACGCCGCGCGGCGTTGCAATTCGAATATCTCGGATGCCCGGTATCGCGTCCCTTTCGAC
>JBEBHM010001187.1:0-1959 GCA_040080875.1 Pirellula sp. | reverse complement strand
GTCAACCAGCAATGGCGGCGGCATTGGGGAGTGTCGTAGATATTTAACGCCAGATACTTCGGTTACAATGAAGGGCACACCGGCTGTTGGACCACCCTACGCAAGACCGGTGAACTGTTACGTGAACTGTTACGTTGAACTGTTACGTTATCCGACGGAAGCGTCCCTTCATCAACCTCATTTCTAACGGCTGACTTCCCGATGTGGATCGAGCTTCACAACGTTCCGATTTTCATCATGCTGTTGATAGGTGCGATTGCCTTGTCTGGCCATTTTGGTTGGCGATTTGGAATTATTTACGCATTCATCACTTTTTTAATGCTCAGCGGGAGAGTGCTAACGCATGGGATTGATCTATCGCGGAGCAACCCCCAATGGATGCGATACGTTGTTACCAACTTGATTCTAAACTTCTCAGCCTCTATGCTCATCGTAGGTCTATTTTTGTTGCACTGATGAATCGCTTCCCGATATTTCACGGTACAAATAGGGACCAGTTAACAACATCGGATAACAAAGGGTTGCAGACGAAGCCCTCGATCAGCCGTTTTGACTTGCGTTGAGTCAATCGCTCGGGCTCGCTGAACCCTGCCGTTATCGGAAACAGGAAAGGACTAGATGCAGCGCCCGCCTTATGGAATCACGGGGTTCTATTACTATCTCGACCCGCCGCCACCATCTACTGACGAATCAGCATTCCTTAATCACTGTTACGCATTCGCCAGAAAACTAGCTGCAAAAATTGTTCGGGTCGATCGCAGAGTTGGGACGACGGAGAAGAACTTCACCAGTGTGACATTCGAGACCAATAGTGATGCGTTCGCGATTCTTTTCAACGCTCACTATCCAATGCTCGCATTTGCGGAACCGATGTGTGTTGGCGAGGTGATTGCCAAATTCATTGATCGTCCTGAATACGCCAATTACTGGAATGAGATTGGTGGCTATGCGATACTTAGCCATGCTGAATTGACAATTCCTCCGCACAAAATGGAGCTTGTTGACATGTCGGATTCAGAATACGATCAGATTCTTGTGCACAATCCAAGCACGTCCGGAGAGATCATCTTCAACTTCTGGGATTGACGAAAAGTCCGATAACAAAACCATGCACCGAAGTGGCCGATCGGCGGCGCTCGACTATAGAAACCTTTTCGGCGGCCACTCGGTGATGGTTGCCGTTCGTCCGTAAAAGTTGTCCATTCCTGTGTAGGGCCAAATGCGATTTCGACTAAGTGTTGCGGCAAGAAGCCGTGCCTTTTCGCGCGCCATGCGACGTGTGCGACCGACCGTTCAATTGGCAATCGACAACTTGGCACAAATTGAACTGAAACATCCAACTTGGAACGAAGTGCTAGTTGGTATCACGGATGAGCATGGCGACACTTACAATGAAACGGTTCAGAACAATGACGATTCGTTGCAGGTGTTGGTCGGATTCCCGAAGGACATCGACCTGAGCCCAGCCAATGATCGCGCCATACTAACTGCACTACTCGGCCAACTTCAATCGGTTGTTCGCAAATGTGGGCTGACGCCTGAAGACGAGGCACATGTTATTGGTATACTTAATGGATCGACCGCTTCGTGAATCAAGAGGGTCAATTCGACTCTCGCAAATGCGGACGAACAAAGAAATGCACGCGAGTTGCGGATCGCGCGTTTTCTGATGGTAAGTCACTCGGCCGCAACCGCGTGATTTCGGTCGTTGGACTGGCCGCTACGCGGAGAAGGACTACCGGAAAGTGTGTCGGTAGTCATGAAAATTGATTTTCATCGTGCAACTTGTGCGAGAGCCAGAATCCCATGTGCGTTTCTCTCCACGCCACGGTTTTACCCGACTCACCAAGCAATGATTCGCGCAAGCCAACCTTGCATCGCATCCTGCACGATCATTGGCAAGCCTTCAGCTCCCAGCACGCACAACCGCTGTTCGCCCACCGGGCTGCTTTCCTGCTC
>JBEBHM010001186.1:0-1962 GCA_040080875.1 Pirellula sp. | reverse complement strand
AAACGTGGTTACGGGAACGGCCGAAAGGCGTTTTAGATCATCGAGAACCTTCGTTTCACTTTTCGACCCAACCGCAACGACTTTCAATCCTCTTTCAGCCAGAAACTCCGCCGTTCGAGCAAAATTCTCGGTCGGCCATTGCTTTGTGAAGAATGCGGTCGATGGGTGGAGGAGGGCAAATTTCAGATCTGAAATTTCAAATTCCGGATGTCTTGCCCTGATCGTGTCGATAGATCGTTCGTTGGCAGCAAGGCGAGTCTTGGGCAGAGAATCTACAGGCACGCCAACAAAACCAACCAGAGCAAGCTGCTGCTCAGCAGAATGCGTTTTTTCCCGCTTCCAAAAATCGCTTGGCGATGACAGTAAATGATTATAAAGAAAGGGATATTGGTAGTACGAGTAACCGATCCGATGCCGTGCTCCACTTGCCCTGACGAACATTGTTGCCGTTGTCCCGCCGTGCAGGTTTATCGCAACGTCGTACTTGTTACCACGCAATTTCCACGCAGTTTTGAGCCTGTCCGCCGAGCTTTTGCCGACCCTGATCACATTATCAACCGCGTCAAAACCATCGAGCACGGGTGCGACCCAGTCTTCTAGCAGAATGTCGATCTGAGCATCGGGAAGAAATCTTCTGAGGGCGATCAGCGTTGGTGTGGACAGCACCGTGTCGCCTATCGAGCGGAGCTTGACGACGAGAACGCGCCTTACATTTGGCCAGTCGATCTCGTTTGCGGTCATTTATTTCTCAACGACAGCTTCATCGACGAGCATTACAGGAATGTCCTCGCGAATCGGGTAAACCAATGAGCATTCTGCATTTTGACACTTCAAACGCGTCTGCTCGTCATTGATCTGAAGCTCAGATTTGCATTTTGGGCAACGAAGAATTTCTAAGAGTTCGGGGCTAACGGCCATATGTTCTACTTTTCAGTACGCTCGACTCGATCTACGATCTGTTTAGCAGTCAGTCGGTGTATCGTGCCTCCAAAACACGCATCAATGCTCAAATTTGAGGTCAGTAGTTTGTCCATTGTCACCTCAGTACGGCGCGAGAACTTGATTCCACGGCTTCTGAGTTGACGTAAAGCGATCAATGAAAAAACTCTACCTCCAGGATTATACCCTCGTAGCACGTTTTCCAGTAGCTCGATACGCTTCTCAGCCTTCTGCAATAAGTCGACCGACTCTTTACCTTGCGGTAACATACCCGCGACTCCGCACCCATTAACTCCAACGGTAGAGTTTACAAAAGGGGAAATCAGGTACTCATAATCCTCGCGTAAATGTGGAGGAACATGAATTTCCTCCATTTCGCCCAATTCGGTCGCTACCGCCTTCTTGTATGATTCAAGAGCGTAGCCGTCGTTTATTTCAATTTTCAAGCCGTCGGCAATTTCCGTATAAGGCTTAGGCACATTCGTCTCCGAGGCATTCAGTATCTTCGCCCTTATACGTGGCCAACTTGACCAACTTTGAAAAGTTATCCTGTATCTAACGATCGAACCACGAAAGACTAGTGCAGACAAATGAATGGTCGAATACCCAAATCCTTGACTCTCTTCAATTTTTCCTGCCCCGAAGCCCAGATCTTCTAGTTCATGGTAGTTTCGACCATTAATAATCCGTGCGATCGCAGCAGGCTCGATTGGTCGCTCCCGAACTAATTGGCCAACCAATTTTGTAGCGTCCACGTCCTTCTGCACCCATTCCGCCACTAGAGGCTCCTGCTGCGGAAGCGCGAAGGCGGACAAGGCTAGCAACAAGAGCAATGCAGTCGCAGCATTCAAAACAAAAATAGACCGTCGAAGAATCATGTGCACTTTGTATTCTTCGACGGCTATTTGGTTGTCCCGGATAAGACCGACTTTATCCTTCAGTTTTCGCTCCGCATTCCGGACAGAATTTCGCACCGGCGGCGAGTTCGGCCTGACAGCCGGTACATTTCGCCTTTTCCTGTGT
>JBEBHM010001185.1:0-1966 GCA_040080875.1 Pirellula sp. | reverse complement strand
TTGTTAATCTTGATGGGGAAATCGTAGGGATTCCATCTGCGTTAGTTGCTAACGAAAGATATTTCGGCCAATCGCATTTCTCTTGGGCTAGAAACAAGAGCGGTTCACCAATTCTTTATTCGGCGACGCCCGCCCACGAAATTCTCAAGAAGTGGGGCCCCATGCTTGATGGGCAGATTTTGCCCTTTCAAGGACAAAAGTCCAGAATGTCCCGCCTGCAACACAACGCTAAACGAATTCTCCCTGACTCCGACTGGACGCGAGGGCGCGAAGTGAAAGAGGCAATTGGTTCTGCTAAACAAGAGGCAAGTAGTTGGGTAGTTGGCGTTCGGGATAGCAGCGGAAAGCAAGTCTCACTTGGAACAATTTGCTCCTCCGATGGCACGGTCGTCACTTTGAGTTCAAGTCTGCCAGATACCCCACGCTGCCAACTGCATGATGGAACAATCGTTGATTGCGACATCATTCGTAAAGACAAGAAGTTGAATCTGGCTATTCTCAAGATTCCATTAGCAGGTTCGAATTCGGTTCGCTGGGACAATAATGGTGCCGCCGTAGGGGCAATTGTCGCCGCTCCTCTTGGAGACGAGCATTCCTTTAATGTCGGCATAGTCAGCTCTTCGAAGCTGGCGCCGATGAACGGAGTTGCACAGGACTACTTTGAAATTGACATGTGTCTTGCTTCCGAATCCTGTGGTGGCCCTATCGTAAATTTGGATTTCGAGGCAATTGGGATTTCCATTCGATCTCATATCTACGGTACTTACGTAATTCCTGCAGCCCAGGTCATGAACTTGCTTGATGGGTTTCCAGAGTAAAGGCATAACAATGCGTAGGACGCGGAGCCGCCGATCGCGTCGTTCCTGAAGTCAATGTCAATTGGTGGCGGCCAGGCGCAAACAGTGCGCAAAGTGCGTTAGCAACAACCATTGCAGGCCAACTCACGATCGCATCTTTAGAATGATTTGGAATCCAAACGGAATAATTTCAAGAGCTTAGCCTACGTTCACCTTGCGTGAGATGGAGGAGCAATGGAATCCGATGATTTGCGTGCGTGAGATTACTTGTCCCGCAGGATGACAATTTCCGTTAAAGTATAGCGTGCAGGGAGCACAAGACTACGTGAAACGTGAATTCGTTAAAATCGGACACGTGCCGTGGTGCGAATTGGACGGATCACACGAGTACGACATTACTTTTTGAACAGGCTGTTGCAATGGTTTCATCCACTTTGAGTAAACTTGTCCTCCCGATTGCCTTGTTGATGGTCTCGGCTTGTGCGTACGCGGCGGAGCGTCCCAATATTCTCATTCTGCTCAGCGACGACCACAGCTATCCGTACGTGAGTTGCTACGGGAGCCCTAATGTTCGCACCCCTAATCTCGATTCTCTGGCGGCAGAGGGGATAAAGTTCCATCGTTACTTCACTGCCGCTCCTCAATGCGTTCCGGCCCGTGCAGCACTCATGACCGGTCGTTCACCGGTTGCTGCAAGAATGACTCGATTCACATCTCCGCTCCCTCATGACGAAGTCACCTTGCCCGAGTTGCTTCGCGATCAAGCTGGATACTACACCGGCGTTTGCGGGCGAAGCTTTCATCTGGATGGCCCTGGAAATCGGAACGGTGAAGCCATCGGGGATTTGCTCTCAAAGCACAACTTGCGCACATTTTCGGAGCGAGTCGATTTTCTAAAACCAGGACCAGATACGGAAGTCGCCACGTTGGTCTCCGAGTTCTTAGATAAGCGGCCCGCCGATAAACCCTTCTTTATGTGGGCCAATTTCAGTGACCCGCACCACGTTTGGAACGCGGACACAGTATTCCGCCCGGACCCAAAGTCGCTCGTACTGCCTCCACAGTTTCCAGATTTGCCTGGAATGCGAGAGCAGTTTGCCGACTATTGTGCGGAGATCAATCGGCTCGACGTTTCCGTCTCGCGAGTAATCGATGTACTTAAACAACGT
>JBEBHM010001184.1:0-1968 GCA_040080875.1 Pirellula sp. | reverse complement strand
GTCTTTGCGTCGATAGAAAAAATCGCAATGGAGTTGTAAGGGTCCCGATTCGAAACGTAAACAAATTTTCCGTTGGGATGCACAACTGTTTCTGCGGTGCTGCCACCTTTGCGAACGACATCCGTGGGCAGCGTCGAAAGTACTTGACGCTGCTTGAGCATGCCTTTGTCTGCATCGTAGTCGCATGCAATGATTGTCAAATCAGACTCGCCGTTGATGTAGGCGCTCTTGCCATCGGGAGACCAAGCAAAATGCCGAGGGCCAGCTCCCTTAGGCGTGTCGAACGCTCCGTGGGGCTCGAGTGTTCCGCGGACCGCGTCGAAGGAATAGATAATGACCTTGTCTAATCCAAGATCGCAACAGAGTGCAAACTTGTTGGCTTTGTCCAAGTGAATGGAATGCCCATTCTTTTTTGGACCTTGGTGTTGTTGGAACGAACTAGATGCACTCAGGCTTCCATCGGTTTCGATGGGAATCGAAAGGCAACTTCCGCCGCTATAGTTTGCCGCCAGCACGTGCTTGCCAGTTGGATCGACGATCAAATGACAGGGTGCACCGCCTTGCGATGGCTGTGAATTGAGATACTTCAAGTTGCCTGTCGCCGCGTCGATGGCAAAAGCGCTGAGCTTGGCTTCGGATTCATTGACCGCATAGAGGAACTTTTTGTTGGGATGAAATGCGAGAAACGAGGGACTGCTGGTCTCTCCCGCGAGTGACGGGGGAGAAAGGGAGCCATCCTTGAGGTTTAGTTCGCACTGGTAGATACCCATGCTTACCGGCCCAGAACCTTTGCTTGCTGGCTCAGTATACGTGCCGAGATAAACACGATATTTTTCTTGCGCCTGAGCGAGCGCACCAGCGAGCACGCCTGAAACCAGAAAAGCAAGGTAAAAGTGTCGCCAGAACATGAGTCAGAACTCCGTGAAAACGGGCAAGGAAAAATCATGACTCAGATTGTGAACGATGACGCGAGTAAAAGCTACCCGTGACGTCCGTGAGACTTGGACGTCAGCGAGAATAGGATATCAGTGAGAGTTGCAATTTGCCTTCGACTGGCCGGAGACAATGCCGTGCGTTGCACGCCTGATATTGGAACAAGCATCCTAGAGAGTGTTGTCCCGCAGTAATTCCGTCTCCAATTCGGATTTGCCTCGTAAACGCAATCTTTCCGACGTATACCGAATGACCGTCGGGAAGATCCGAGCGAACGGGCGTCGGATCGCTCCAATTTTCGTCGGATTCAAAACCTGTCGGCAATACCATTTCTACGGTCGTGGATATGGCCGGGGCCACGGCATGTCGATCATGAATTTCGTAAGATGAACCGATTTCGAACTCCACCGAGATCTCCAGCGTATCGCCGGGACCAATCGCGTTTTTTGAAACTCTGAATGTTACAGCCACTGGGTCATCGGCGCTTCGTGGTTTCGTGCTCTTTTGTTCCGCTTCCTCAAGTTTGATAGCCGTTACGGCTTGCTTGCCGTCCGGGTTCAAACTAGTTGGGCTCGAGGTACTTTGGTTTGACGCCGTGAGATTCGGAATCGCGGACGATGTTGTCGGTTCCGCAGGGGAAAAGACAGGTTCACCACAACCCCCAAGTCCAAGAAACACCACGAGAACACAGCTTCGCTCAATGGATTGTAAAATGTGCATTCAATTTTCCAGGTGCAACGATGCAGCGATAGAGGATTCGAGTCACTTGCGGAGGAATAACCATACGTGGCCGTGAGACTTGGCAAGGTCAAAACTTCGATCGCCCGCCCCTCGTGTTTCCTTCAGAAATGGTCGCATCGTTTTGACAAATTTTTTTTCGTTCTCTTCCAATAGCTTGGCCTCAGGGCTCTGTTTCAAGGCTTGGTACTCTTTTTGAAATAGTTTGTCAGCTTCGTCGCTGAACCCCTCATCGCCAGGAAACTTAGTGCGAATTTCATTTCGCAACGCTTCCATTTTTTCCCCGAATGCTTTGCC
>JBEBHM010001183.1:0-1971 GCA_040080875.1 Pirellula sp. | reverse complement strand
CTTTAATGCTTCAGTTTGGAACGGGCAAAGTCGCTATAATACTATGTCGAATTATTTTTCCCATGGATTGTTTCGTACAAGGGATCTGCATTGGACGATTACGGACGGATCACAGCGTTTGACTTGGATAGCCGCTTCAAGCCTTCCGGTGACCAACCCCAGGCCATCGCGGAACTGGTTCGAGGACTCCATAGCGGCAAAAAATACCAAGTCCTCATGGGGGTCACCGGCTCGGGCAAGACGTATACCATGGCCAACGTCATCCAAGCCGTTCAAAAACCCACGCTCGTCCTAAGCCACAACAAAACGCTGGCGGCTCAACTCTATTCCGAGTTCAAAGAGTTCTTTCCTCGCAACGCCGTCCATTACTTCGTCAGCTACTACGATTATTACCAACCGGAAGCGTACATCCCTCAACGCGACATCTATATCGAAAAGGATGCCTCGATCAACGAGGAAATCGATCGGTTGCGATTGGCGTCGACCAGCGCGCTGGTCAGTCGACGCGATTGCATCATCATCGCCAGCGTCTCGTGCATCTACGGTTTGGGTTCTCCAGAAGAATACAAACGGATGGTCGTTCCGATTCGAGTTGGAGAAGTCATCCCACGCGAGGACATGCTGCTCCGTTTGATCGATATCCAATACGAACGCAACGACACCGCGTTCGAGCGGAGCAAATTCCGAATTCGGGGCGATACCATGGAGCTTTGGCCCTCGTATGAAGAGTTCGCGTACCGAATTGAATCTTGGGGGGATGAAATCGAACAGATCTCCATCATCAATCCGATCAGCGGGGAGGTTGTATCGCGCCTCGATGAAGTCTACATCTATCCTGCAAAACACTTCGTAACGTCCGACGAGCGAATCGCGGGCGCGGTCAAAGTCATCCGCCAAGAATTGGAATCGCAACTCGAAAAGTTCAAAGCCGAAGGAAAGATTCTTGAAGCCCAACGACTCAACGCTCGCACGCGATTCGATTTGGAGATGCTCCAGCAAGTGGGACATTGTCCCGGGATCGAGAACTACTCGAGACCCCTGGCGGGCAAGGAACCAGGCTCGGCGCCCGATACGCTGTACGATTTTTTTTCGGACGATTTTCTGTTGATGGTGGATGAGTCGCACGTCACGATCCCTCAAGTGCGGGCAATGTACGCTGGAGACAAAAGCCGCAAGACGACTTTGGTCGAACATGGATTCCGGCTACCCTGCGCGCTGGACAATCGACCGCTCCAATTCGAAGAATGGGAAAACAAGATCAATCAAGTCATCTTTGTTTCTGCCACGCCCGCAGAATATGAGCTGGGCAAGACCGATGGCGAGGTGGTTGAGCAAGTCATTCGACCAACCGGTCTCTTAGACCCGCTCGTCGAAGTGGTTCCAGCCCGCGGCCAAGTGATGCATTTGTTGGAAGAAATCCGGCAGCGCATCGCGATGGGGGATCGAACGCTGGTGACCGCGTTGACTAAAAGACTGGCCGAGGACTTAGCCAACTTCTTTGTCGAGAACGATCTTAAATGTCGTTGGTTACACAGCGAACTGGATGCGTTCGAACGAGTCGACTTGCTCCGCGAATTGCGGGATGGCCGATGCGATGTTTTGGTTGGCGTGAACTTGCTCCGCGAGGGTTTAGATTTGCCCGAAGTTTCGTTGGTGGCCATCTTAGACGCGGACAAAGAGGGATTCTTGCGGAGCGAGACATCGCTGATACAAACGATTGGGCGAGCGGCCCGGAACGCCAATTCCAAAGTGATCCTGTACGCCGACAGAATGACTGCATCTATGCAAACCGCGATCGAGGAGACTCATCGCCGACGCAAACTTCAGGAGGCCTACAATCTCGAACACGGCATTACGCCCGAGACGGTCCGCAAAGAAGTGCGAGCGAGTATTCACCACGCGGCCGAGAATCGCAAACGGGCACGCGACTTGGTTCGTCGCGATGCGGGTTCAGAGCGAGTCACCGAAGAC
>JBEBHM010000417.1:0-7615 GCA_040080875.1 Pirellula sp. | reverse complement strand
AACATGCCACATCGACGCCTGGGTCTCGCGACAGCGCGTTTCGAAGATAGCGGTATTCCCATCTCGGGAAGCTATCGATGACCAACACCTTGAGTCGCTCGGCGCGAATTGCGATGGGTGTGGAAACCGAGTTGTTGGTTGATATTACTTCATCCGGATGTGCAGGTACTTCGACGCTCAGCGTAAAATCACCCTCGGTTTTCGGCGTCCACATGACGAATTCACTCGTCCTGGACATGGCTGCAATCCGAACCTCTTTTGTAATTCGTTCGCCGTCCGAGCCATTGACGACCACATTGACCACGTGATCGCGAGGAAGTGCCGATTCGATCGTAAATGGGATCCGTACCGCTTTGTTGACAATCCCGAACGTAGGTGTATCGACGCTCAATAACTCAATGTCTGGAAGCCGCGTTGGTGCGCCGACAGGAATGGAAAGGATCGGGATGCCCTGCGCGCGATAACGCATTGCGGCATTCATCGGGGAAGTTCCACTATTCCAGTCTCCGTCGGACAACAATACAACGCCTAAAAGCCGTTGAGACGAATCGAGTACTCCATTAAGTGCAGAGTTGATGTCGGTCCCGTCTTGTTTGGTATTACTCGGAAACGATTGAATCTGAACGTCCATTCGCGATTTGAGTGAATCCCAACTGTTCGTATCCAACAAGGGCGCGATGGCAACCGCCCGTGACTTAACCATATTCTGTCCAGCATCACCTTTTACAAGGATGTCTTCGGTTTGCATGCTTTCCGATGCATCTGCCAAAATCACGAACGCTGGCTTTTCTTCAGACCTAAGTTCCTGCACCCACTCAGGCTGGTTAAGCAACAATGCTCCCGATCCGACAATCCCGCATCGCAGCGCTTCGAGCCAAAGTACGGAACGAGAGTATCCGCTCCGTTGCCATGCAAAGTAGGAGAGCGCTATCGTTATTGCGCAAACGAGAACCGACAGGCCAGCTAACCAAGGTTCGGTTGAAAATGAAAAAGATTGTCGCGAGTCCATCATGAGGCACCATCATACCTCAAAAAGTACGTGAGCCGGAAGCCTCCAGCGGCAAGTAAGATGTGACGACTTGCGCATTGCTGTCAAAGTCCGTTAACGTCGAAACTGGCAATATTTGCCGACTGTACCGAAAAATGACACCGTTTCAGCGAATTTTTGGGGCAGTCGGTGCCGATAAATCGGTTGGTACTGGGTATTCCGCCGGTTCGTTTTGTAGCGAACAAGCGTGATGAGCCGGTTATTCGATGGTTTCAAAGCATGCAAATGCTTGCCAGCAGGTGTCGAAAGCATCTGTTCCAATGGGGGGAATTGCATCTCTGGCTTTGCACAGAGTTCGCAATCGCATATTTGCGTTGGAGAGATTTCATGAAGTTGCTCAAGGGCTGGAAGATAAGAATCCTCACCGGACTCGCACTCGCCTCCATAGGCGGTGGCCAGTTGCATGCCCAAAAGCCAGGGAGTATGGACCCGGCGTTGCTAGGTCACGGTCCCATGGCGCCTGCCTCGTATCGAATGCCTGGTCCACCGCCTGAAATGGACATGGGTTACGAATCCGCTCCGACCATGGGAATGGCAGGAGATCCCAACCTACCCATGGCAGGTTGCGGTCCCGATGCTTATGGCCATGACGGTTACGCTCAAGGCTGTGGCCCTGAATGTAATGGAAGCTGCGGTGGAGGTGGATGCGGACTGGGACGAGGAGGCATTCTCGGGTGCACCGACATGTTCGGTCGCGACCGTTGTGGGTTGCTCGGTTCGATCGGGTCATTGCTCGGCGGCTGTCGAGGAAAACTGCGACCCTACGGCGAAGGCGGAATTGCTAGCCAGCGATGGTTCGACGTTTATGGAGAAGCGATGTTCCTGAAACGCACCAAGGGCGTGCAAAATTTTAATACTACTTCCCTCGGAGCGGGTACAAACAACTTTGTTCTCAGCACAAGCCAAGTTGATTTCGACGATATACAAGCAGGGCTAAGCCTACAAGCCAATGTTCAAACTGGACCAGGCTCCAATTTGGAGTTCGTTTACTTCGGACTCAATGATTGGAGCAACTCCGCTTCGGTAACATCGACCGCACCAAGCCTCTTTTCATTCATGAGCGCATTTGGAACCCTGCCGGCAAATGGGTTCGATGATCCCGACCGATCGTTGCTACATACACTGACGTACTCATCCGAACTTCACAATGGTGAAATCAACTTTCGACGCCGTTGGTCCGAACCACACGGGTTCTTTCAAGGGAGCTTCCTGATGGGTGTACGATACCTCGATCTCGACGAAGGTGCTAGCTTTCGCGCAAGAGGTGAATTCGACGACACACAAAATTTCGACTCGCTGCGATTTTTTGACTACACGGTCAATACGCAGAACTCCTTGGTCGGATTCCAAGTGGGTGGAGACCTCTGGTACAACCTACTTCCAGGCGTGAAAATCGGTACGGAAGGAAAAACGGGTGTATACAATAATCGAGCTCATCAATACAGCTCCTTGTTCGGGAATTCATTCGGGGGAGTCGTACCGCAAATCCTCGAGGAAGAATTGTCGAACCGATGTGCCTACATCAGTCAGCTTTCGGCGCAATTGGTCTATCGCCTCAATTACTCATGGGCGTTTCGATCGACCTATCAATGCATCTACATTGACGGCGTAGCTCTCGCCCCGGAAAACTTCAACTCAGCAAATCCATTCCTCGGTACCGCTCGGACTTTGTCTATCAACAATGATGCGGAAATCCTCTATCAAGGATTTAGCGTGGGTGCCGAGTACATGTGGTAGTCATCGAAGTGTTTCGATGAACATTAGCCATCAAAGAACCAGGGAATATCACCTGGTTCTTTTCGTTTTCAAGGGAGATACTCGCTTTGGAACGAACGATGGGATTCTTGTTCGGGGCCCAACAGGGCCGCGTTGCATTTCTTCTGGAATTGGTCATAGTGTGGAGCTGGTAGTTTCATCCCTTCCAGCATTCGATCTCACCCATGCAACGTTACGTCTCGCTTGCCGCATTGCTCCTCACTTCGTTTCTTTCCATCCACGCCGTCGCACAGGAGAAATCACTCTTTAACGGCAATGACCTGCAAGGCTGGGACGGGAATCCAGAACTATGGAGCGTCGAAAACGGCACCATCATCGGCATCACCAAAGCCGACGATCCACTACCCTATAACCAGTTCCTTATTTGGAGAGGCGGAACCGTCAAGAATTTTGAATTGAGAGTGACCATCCGACAGTCCGGAAACAATTCCGGAATTCAATATCGGAGCAAAGAACTGCCTGACGTCGGCAAGTGGTCGATCGGAGGCTATCAATGCGATATCCATCCTACTCCCGCAAACAACGCGATGCTCTATGACGAACGTGGACGCGGAATCGTCGCCTCCAACGGTGAACATGTCATCGTCGATCCAGCAGGGAAGAAATGGATAACTAATAGTGGCCCTCCAGTGGAAGTCAACGTTGCAGACTGGAACGAATACAAAATCAAGGCGATGGGAAATCGCCTCGTCCATCAAGTCAACGGAAAAACAACGGTCGAAATCGTCGACCATCAGGACTCTGAACGCGAACTCGAAGGATTGCTTGCCTTCCAAGTTCATCGCGGACCTGCAATGAAAGTTGAGATCAAAGATATCTACCTGCGTGAGCTTGCTGACGCCGAACTAGTCACCATCGAAAAAGAACCGATTCCAAAAGACGCAAAAGAAAAAGGATCGCCACGCCGAGCGGTTCCCAAAGCAAAACAAGCCATCGATTCAGTCACCGCAATCAATTCGAATCAAACCGATACCCAACCTAACAACGCTGCACAGATTGCCACCGCTGTTTCCGGATCGGATCAGCCGAAACCAACCGCTCAAGAACGGCAGCGTCCTCGTCCAGCGCGCCCAACTCAAGTCGGGCCGGCAATTAATGAAAACAAAGCAACTCCCATCGATCGCATCAAGGTCGCAAAGGACTTCACGGTAGAGTTGCTTTATTCCGTTCCGGGTAGCGAACAAGGTTCCTGGGTCAACCTATGCTTAGACAACAAAGGACGGATCATTGTTAGCGACCAATACGGTGGGCTGTTTCGTTTCACGGCGCCACCCTTGGGGCAATCCTTGGATCCGTCCAAGGTCCAGAAACTACCGGTCGACATTCGGGCTGTCAATGGAATGGTCTGGGCTTATGGAGCACTCTACGTCGGAGTAAACGACTACGAATCGAAGATTCCTTCAGGGTTGTATCGCATCTCCGATAGCAATGGGGACGACGAACTAGATAAAGTCGAAATGCTTCGCGAACTGATGGCAAGAGGAGACCATGGCGTCCACGCCGTATTGCCCACGCCAGACGGAAAGGCTCTGTATTTGGTGTGTGGGAATGGCACCAAGCTAACACAGATCAGTCGCAATTCACCGGTTCCCTCGATTTGGGGAGAGGACCACTTGCTACCTCGAATGCCCGACGGAAAAGGGTTTATGCGGGATGTCTTGGCACCCGGAGGCATTATTTATCGAGTCTCTCCAGATGGCAAAGATTTCGAAGTGTTTTCCAGTGGTTACCGTAACATCTTTGATGCGTCGCTTAACGAGGCGGGAGAACTGTTCACCTATGATGCCGACATGGAATACGATTTCAACACGTCCTGGTACCGTCCTACGCGTGTAAATCACGTGGTGAGTGGTTCGGAGTATGGCTGGCGAAACGGCGCGGGCAAACGACCTGAGTTTTACGTTGACAACCTGCCAGCCACAATCAATATCGGCCCCGGTTCTCCCACGGGTACTACTTTTGGCTACGGAGCCAAGTTTCCGGCTAAGTACCAACAGGCGTTGTTTGTTCTCGATTGGAGTTGGGGAAAACTATACGCCGTACATCTTCAACCCAAAGGTTCGACGTACACCGCCACCAAGGAAGATTTCATTTCCGGGTTGCCCCTGCCGCTAACAGACGCAATCATCCATCCAGCCGATGGAGCGATGTATTTCACTATCGGAGGAAGACGTGTCCAGTCGGGACTCTACCGAGTCACTTACGTCGGCTCAGAATCCACAGCGAAAGCATTGTCAAAGAACGACGGGGCGACAGATCGAACTTTACGTAAGTCGCTGGAAAGGTTTCACGGCCGCCAAGATCCTGCGGCTGTTGATGCGGCTTGGCCTCATCTGAATCATTCGGACAGGTTTATGCGATGGGCCGCTCGCACCGCTATCGAACATCAGCCGATCGAGACGTGGATTGCGAAAGCTCTTTCCGAAAAGGATCCCGCAATCAAAATCGAATCGCTACTGGCCGCGACGCGTGCTGCTGGAGTCTGCCCTCAACATCGCAGCGCCAAGTCGGGAACAGCGCAAGGCGAGTCTGAAATCGCCCTCGGGAGGAGAATTCTAAGCGGATTAGAGTCCATTGAGTGGATGTCTCTTTCGCCAGAATTCCAACTTGGTTTCGTCCGGACCGTTGAGATCGCTTTCAATCGATTCGGCCAACTTATGCCAGACGAGGCAAACCGTTGGATCGCAAAGCTTGATCAAGGGTTTCCGGCGAAGTCGTTTCAAATGAATTGGTTGTTGTGCGAAACACTGGTCTATCTCGGATCGCCGACGGTTGCCGAGAAAGGGATGAGGCTAATCGAAGATGCCCCGAGCCAAGAGGCTCAAATCGAATATGCCCGATCACTCCGGATGCTCAAATCAGGATGGACCAAACAAACTCGTACTGCGTACCTCGAGTGGCTCCTTAAGGCCGCAAACTATCGCGGCGGAGCTAGTTTTGAGCGTTTCATCGAATTCATTCGTGCCGATGCATTGGGAACTCTCAGTGATTCGGAAAAAACCGAACTGAGTGCATTGATAGAGACTGTGCCGAAACGAACGTCCAGTCTTGAAAACGTCGGAACCATCTTCGCAGGAAGAAAGGACAACAACTACCAATTTGAGGAAGTTGCGAAATTCGCAGCCAGCGAGCTTGAAAAGAACGGATCGATCATTCAGGGAATTAAGGCCAGGAATTTAGAGAATGGTCGCAAAATGTTTGGTGCTGCGGCATGTTTTACTTGTCATCGTTTTGATAACCAAGGGGGGATGAATGGCCCCGACTTAACCAGCGCCGCACGTCGATATTCGGTGCGCGATCTCGTGGAGCAGATCATGGTCCCAAGCAAAGAGATCAACGAACAGTTCGTGCCGATCGATGTGATCACCGAGGATGACGAACGATTTCGCGGAGTGGTCGTAAACCTCAATGGGGATACGATTACTCTCAACACGGACGCAGCTGACCCGAATGAAAGAAAGGCGATCGACCGAAAGAAGGTAATCAGCATCGCTCCGTCCAAAGTCTCGCCTATGCCGCTAGATCTGCTCGCCAAGATGACCAAGGACGAAATCGTCGATTTGCTTGCATACGTACTTAACGGCGGCACCGAGAGTCAATAACGGAACAAAAACTAATCCGACCCCAATGCAAAAAATCTACGCCAGGTACCAGTACGCCAGGTACCAGGCACGTACCAGGCACCTGCTTGACGCGAAGGCGGCGAGGCGATAAATTGTTCTGCAAAGGAGAATTGCTATGCCTAGAGTACCACGTGCCGAAGTTTTTCAGCCAAACGAAGTCTGTGTAGTCCATTTGGTTCAAAGATGCGTTCGCAAATCCTTCCTCACGGGCGTCGATCCCGTCTCAGGAAAAGATTATAGCTTTCGACGCGAATGGATCCGAGCCCGGATGGAACGACTCGCATCCGTCTTTGGGATCGATGTCCTCTCCTACGCAATATTATCAAATCACCTCCATATCGTGGCTCGCAACCGGCCCGATGTCGTTAAAACTTGGTCCAACCAGGAAGTCGCACTCCGCTGGCTCAAGATCTTCCCCGGCCAACATACCGACGAATTCCTTGGCGATCCGACCCAAGCTCAAGTCGATGCGTTAGCTGGTAATAAGGAAAAGCTGGCCGCAGTTCGACTGCGTCTGTCCGATTTCTCCTGGTTTATGAAAGCCCTCTGTGAACCCATCGCCAGACTTGCAAATTTCCATGATCAAGTTACCGGCCACTTTTGGGAGGGTAGATTCAAAGCGCAAGCGATCACCGACGAAATTGGCCTGTTGGCTTGCAGTATGTATGTTGACCTCAATCCGATTCGAGCTGCCATGGCCCAATCGCCAGATACTGCCGTGAACACTTCCGTGTACGATCGCATCAAAGCCGAGCAAGGTGCCACGATCGCTTCTTCGGCAGCCCAATTGGTGGTGATTGCGACCGAAGAAGGAGGGCGAATTCGGCGCACCTCCAGTCCAGACGCGCTTCGCAAACGCCGAGCGGATGCCAAGAAGCGCAAAGGCAAGGATATCTTGCGCGATGCATGGCTGTCTCCGCTGCAGATCCAGGAGCGAGGGCACGCCGGTCCCCAAGCTAGCAAGAGCGGAGTGCGTGCCAGCGACAAAGGATTCTTGTCGATGAACGTAGATGATTATGTGAAGTTATTGAATTGGGTACGAGCGAATGCTTCGAGCATGGCCAAGAAGGTCGCCCCGAAGGAATTGCAGGCTGTACTGTCTCGCGTGAAGCTCGATGGCGAGATGATTTGCGACATGGTCAAGAATTTCAAGAAGTATTTCGGTCGG
>JBEBHM010000416.1:0-7628 GCA_040080875.1 Pirellula sp. | reverse complement strand
AGACAACACTGAACAAACTCCACAATTCGCCCAAGTGATTTTCCATCGGCGTACCGGTCAATGCGATCGACCATTTGGCGTTGAAATTGGAGACCGCTTGAGAAGTTTTGCTGCGAGAGTTCTTGATGGCTTGGGCTTCGTCCATAACGAGCGTTCCCCATTCGATCTTGGCCAGTTCGGAACCATCGCGGAGCGCCAACGCATAACTACTGACGACTACATCACCACTCTTAAGGTTTGTAAGCAACTCTTGGCGGTCTGATTCGCGATAAAGAATCGGAGTGAGATCTGGGGCAAAGCGCTGCGTCTCGCGTACCCAGTTGAACCCAACCGACGTGGGCGCGATGACCAACGTGGGGCCTTCGCTTGCGCGATCAAGCAAAACGGCCAATGTTTGCAGCGTCTTTCCAAGGCCCATATCGTCTGCCAAAATGCCCCCAACGCCCCATTCGGCCAAACGTCGTAACCATCGAAATCCTTCGACTTGGTAGTCTCGCAATTCAGCATGAAGTCCCGTGGGAAGCACCGGGTCAAGCGAATCCGCGCGCGCCAAACGCATCATGCATTGCTGCCAGGACTTGGCCGCTTTGACTTCCACGTCTTCGCTCGCTAACGAACGGATGGCCATCGCCGCCGTCGCATCCATCATGAGGTTCTTGCGATCCAAATGCGATGCACCGCGAAGATGTTCGAGTTTTTCTCGTAGGCTTTGTTCGATCCGAGCCCATTGCCCATCACCCACTTGTACGTAATCTCCCATCGCCGGATTTGCGGTTCCACCCAAGTTCTCAAGAAGACTTTCGAGCGAAAGAGTTGTATCGCCCATTTTGCATTCGCCGGTGATGCCGAACCAATTCCGCTTCGAAGTGATTTCCACTCGCAGATTCTTTGCGGAAACAGACCCAAGCATGCGAATCGGCTTCTCGCTATCTTTATTCCACAGGACCTCCAAACTTTCCTTGGTCTTTTCGAGCAACTCTAAGAATCGAATTCCTTGATCAAAGTCTTCGATCGTACCGGTGAAGTCATTGGAGGTATTTGCATTTACGCCAAGTGTGGTTGCCAACTGGGCGGCGTTCTTGATTTCCGATGCTCCCCGCCGAATCCACTGCACTTGATTCCCGTCGTGGGTACCTCGAACAACTGCGGGTGGTGCACCGGGCAATGAGATGAGGCCAGTTTGGGTCTTGATGCGGAGCCCGTAGTCAAGGCGACCGTCGGGCCGCGATCGAAGCATGATCACCAATTTTCCAGGATCATCATGATATGCACCCGCGATGTCCATGGGCAATTTGATCGGAAATCGTTTTTGGAGTTCGATGGCTTTCTCGATGAACTCTTTTGCATACTTTACTTCGATGGGTGGCAGTCGGAGCAACGCGCCGATTCCGTCGCGTGTTCCATCAGGATAAGTGAGCAGGAGCACACGCTTTTCTTTGTTATCGATGGTGACGGCATAGTTGGACGACGGAAAACAAACGACTTCCCGATAGAGATCATTTTCCGCACCAATTGCAAAATGGAGGCCTTTAGACGACTCCGCGATACCCAGATAAAACCCCGTTTGTTCCACCACGATCTGCTCTCCGTCGTGACAAACATTTCCCGCTCCAACAAGCAGTCCGAGCGCATCCAACGCTGGGATGCTCAGTTCTTTGTCGCCATATTCTTTTCTTGCGATCGCGAGGACCTTGCGATCGCGGTCATTCAGAAGATGGTGATAGTGAACAACAACGTCCTGCACGCTCGATCGTTTACCCTTGGTGTAGCCTGTGCCATTCTTTTTCTTGCTTTGGATATGTGCGGAAATCGAGAGGTCGTTTATTGTTCCTCGAAGGTTCCAAACCAGCCGATCCTCGGTCGCATTCTTGGTGTCTTGCTTGGGTAGCTCGGCATCCGCCGGTTTGTATTCATCCGAATTTTTGATGAACTGAGAGATAGCCTCCAACGCGATCAAGCTTCGATCTATGTGAAATTTTTTGTGATCGGGAGTTCCCGTATCGAATCTCGCTTCGGCGATTCGTCGGCACAACGGAGTGTGCCGAAATTGGAATTGGTCTACCAAGTAATCAAAAGCAAACTCGACATGAATGCAGACACCGTCCCCATTGGATGCGTCACACGAGCAGCCAACCCTTGGTTGGCCCGCCTTCGTCCGTATAAAGACATGATAAGTCTCACCAGAATAAACAATCGAAAAGTGAACCTCGCCGTCTGCATACAAATGTGTGATTCTGAGCGAAATGTAGTGCGGCGCAGTACGAAAACCCTCGTCATCAAAAACCAGGTCGATGGTTTCATCGATGCCATCGCTCCACTGCTTCACGAGATCGACTGGCTTTGATTTCGGCTTCGGAAACGACGCTACCACCTCTTCCAAAGCTGAATCACGCGCCGACGGAATAATACCGCCCAGGGCCAATGCGATTTGCTTTTGGAGAAGATCCCGAAACGGAAGTAGATCTCTTTTACTGGCCATACGATTCCTTTCACACCAACGCGATTGAACTTCTCACGCACCCGAGGCACCGATTGTAACGGATTCGGATTTCGTCGCGACCACAACGCAGGAATTCTTAGTTGCAAGGAATGGGGAATTGGATCATTTCCATCGCGCCAAGCTTCCTAGAACACTCGGCTTCCTAGGACGTCGTCAAGGTTTAAATACTAGTGTAGTGGAGGTTGTTAAACCTCCAAGATCGCGGGATCTTTCACTTCACAAGATCCACTACCGAAAAAATATGGTGTGAATCCGCATTAGATACCAAGTTCGGATCGGATCGTTCCAAGCCGACTACCGCAACAGTTCTAACGCACGTTGCAGAGCGGAGATCGCGCACCTCAAGATCGATGGCCTCGCCGACCGTTTGGCCCATCGCCTTGAGCAGTTCAGGCAGGTCCTCGCTGAGGCGCTTCCATGCAAGTATGCCGTACAATCGCTCGCTTTCTCGCAACAACGTCGATGTGTCCACGCCACCGATTCTCTCAAGAGCGAACCAAGTGTCGTCGGCGATTTGCACCTCGATACCGCTTCCGATCGCACGCATGCCTCGGAACGGTGATAACTGTGCCCCGCTGCGGCGCACTTCCTGCGCACAAATGGTTGCCGTCAAAAGAGACAAAAACAACAGCGAACGTGATGCAATCATGAAACCTTCTAGTCAGCGGTGTGTGGATGGTTTGGAGAGCCCATAACGATGGACCCCATCGGTCAAGTAATCCTTGCCACAGAATTCTACCATGGTTCGATTTGTAACATGCAATCGGCAGGAGTCACATTCAATCAACTTCCACTCGCAATGACAGATCGGATTGTTGAATCAGGACTGGAATGACGTATCGACACGACTCGGAGAGTCGTGCAACGGTCGGTGCAACGGTTGGAGCGACGACGGTTTAGAAGAACAACATCCGCAGTGCCGCTAGACCGGTAAAGATCAAAATGAGGCTGTCGAACAGCCTTTGCGGTATCCGTTTGACGATCAACGAACCTAACCACAGTCCAACAGCTATCAATGGCAACAGGATCGCATTGAGCAGCAGCGTATCGGTGCGAATCAACCCAAGACTCCAACTGAAAGGGACCTTGCTCACATTCAATATCAAAAAGAACCAGGCCGCGGTCCCCACAAATTCCATCTTGGGCAATCCAATAGCAAGCAAATAGAGCCCAAACACGGGCCCCGCTGCATTGGCAAGCATCGTGGTAAATCCGACCAATATCCCCATGCTCCAGGCAAACCAAACCGTGTGCGGAACGTCCGATATCCAATCCTCTCGCCACAATCGAATGATCTGCATTACCGTTAGCCCCAAGATAATGCTCCCGATCAGTGGACGAAAAAAAACTTCGTCCAGTCGATGCATCAGCAGCCATCCTAACGTAACGCCGATGAGCGCGGGTGGCATCATCTTGCGCACGTAGCTCCAGTTCGCATGCTTACCGTAGACGCTCATGGCGAACACATCGCCCGCGATGAGCATTGGCAACACGATACCGGTCGAGTCGCGAGCTCCAAAAACGTAAGCGAACAAGATCACGTGGACCATGCTCACACCCGAGAAACCACTCTTGGTAACTCCGATACCAACAGCTGCAATGCAAAGCATGAGCCATCCGAACCCGCTCTCGGGAGCTACCATTCCTGTTGGCAAAGTGTTACCCGATCAATTCATCAAGTCGTTTCAAGAAGCCTCGCAGCGCACGTGCGCGATGGCTGATCGCTCGTTTCACCGTCAGCCCCAATTCAGCAAACGTACGGTGCAATTCGACAATTTCAAAGAGAGGATCGTATCCGAAACCTTGGTCGCCGCGAGCCTCCATGATGATTCGTCCGTAACATTCCCCAGAGCTTTCGACATGAATCCCTCCATCCGGATCAGCCAACACGATGGTCGAGACATAGTGCGCACTTCGTTTCTCCAAGGGCACTTCCTTGATCAAACTTAGGAGAAGCTCATTGTTTGTTTGGTCGGTTGCGGTTTCGCCAGAAAAACGCGCCGAGTAGATTCCTGGCCGACCGTCGAGCGCGTCGACACACAGTCCGCTATCTTCTCCGACGGCCCACATCCCTCGATGCTTGGCCTGCGAGACTGCCTTGATTCTCGCGTTCTCCATAAAAGTCTGGCCAGTCTCGTCCACTTCCAAGGAGGCTGCGAAATCGGCTGGCGTCTTAAGTTCAAATCCTCTTGGTTCGAGCAAATTCACCAGCTCGACAATCTTCTTTCGATTGTTGGTTCCCAAGAGAATAGATCTTGAGGAAAGCAAATCTGCAATGTTTCTCATCAATTTCTCGCCAACACGTCGAATTCCTACGAGTTGAGCCGACTGCACAGCAAATCTATCAATTCGTCCGAAAAGACTTCACCTCGACTCAGAAAATCACGGTCCTCGTCCAATCGACGGGCAAGTTGCTTGCGATCCATTCCGGTCGTTCCTTCGCCTGCGATTTTCCACTTGGAAACATCTTCCTCCGGCGTGAACTTGGGATCTAATGCTCGTCCGGGTGAAGTCTTGTTCTGAATACCATCAATCATCGCCATGAGCAACGCAGAGAACACCAAGTAGGGATTGCACGAGGCGGGTGAGCCAACGAACTCGACCGTTCGTGTGCGAGGGTTGTGCGATGCGACCGAGACTCGACAGATCGCATGGTCGATTTCCTCAGAACAAATGCGATGCCAAGGATAGCCGCCACTGTCCCGGTTGGACAAAGCGATAGCGGCGATGGCGTCGGAGTGTTTGAGTATGCCGCCAACCGCGTGGACCCCCATGTCGCTCAGCCCTCGATGGGATGAACCCACAAAGATCGATTCGGCCTGCCGTGTGATCGACCATTGGCTCGATATCCATAGATCTTGCAAATGTACCTTGCACTGATTCCTGGATGCAATCTGCCCGATCAGATAACTGAGCATCATGATGTCATCGCAACACTCGACTAGGTTCGAAGGCTTCAGGACCATGGCCGAACTGGAGTTGAGACCGCTGTAATGCCGATCGATCTGCAAGCCAGATTCGGCCGCCGTATCGGCGATTTGACAACGCATTTCAAAATCGACGTCGGCTGGTCCACACGCAAGTAGGGTATTTGCATGATTGCCGACCTCTGACTTCGCGACGCCGTTTCGCACCATGCGAAATGGATATAGGGTTTGAACCGAAAGTCCGTCACCAACAGACGACGATTCAAGATAGCGCAGGGCGCGCATGGCTAAATACCGAGAGTCAAGTTGGCATTCGTCGCGCATGACGATGTCTTGAACCGAAGCAATCAATACAAGCGTCGGTCGATGCGTGAACGGGTCCAGGTAATTCGCGT
Organism: Pirellula sp.; assembly: GCA_040080875.1. GTDB lineage: Bacteria > Planctomycetota > Planctomycetia > Pirellulales > Pirellulaceae > JBKCUI01. The sequence continues at coordinate 1,806 of JBEBHM010000416.1, read as the reverse complement.
CGCTATGGGGAACCAATACGACATGGATAGGAGCCGCAGTTCCCATGGGGTCCAACAGGACGGAATGACCAAACCCCTCTTCGAAAGATGCTTCCGTCAGTGCAGAAATGGGATAGGTAATATGTCTCCAATTGCCGCCCACATCTACGAACCGCAAATCGACAGACCGAATTCCTTTTTCTCGACAATAGGCAAGTACCGCCTTGGGTTTCACTGGCTACCTCACAGGTGTCAACGTAACATTGTCGAATCTGGCAACACCCGTCGCACCAAGCAGTCCAATGGAAACAATTGCTTCGCGAGTCTTAGGAGGCACATTGAACGGCCTCTCTTCCAATTTCCAACCTCGAGTCCCTTTGAGGCCACCGATGAAGTTGTACCCTAGCCTGGTTCGATTGGCGTCAAAGAACTGAATTGAAATCGAAGGAGAATTTTGTCGGTCGCGACCTAGGGAAATATTCTCGTACGACATCCAGCCGCTAAGTTTGATTTTTTTGACAACCGTACCATCGATCGCGATCCCCTGCAAAAGCATACTTGGCTCGTCCCCGTTGTCGCTACGAAACTCGACAAAATGGTCGCCGTCGGGAGCACTCGGCGCTTTCACTTGAATGCAACCAAACTGATAGTACCAACCCGGTATGTGCGTATTCTTGATCAACGGCTCCTCAAAGCTGACATTTAACAAGCTTGGGTTCTTAGGATCGGGAGCCACCTTGCGTTGCGATTCCGCGACTCCGGTCATCGGAACGAATAACGTTGGCTGTAACGCCTCGCGTTCCAGTTTGCCATTAACCTTGCGCATCAAATACAACATCTGTTGGTATCGCTCTCCGACGGGAATAATCATCAGTCCGCCTTCCTTGAGCTGTTCGACTAATGGCAACGGTACCTCTTCGGGCGAACACGTGACGATGATCTTGTCAAAGGGAGCGTATTGCGGCCACCCCTTGAACCCATCTCCAACTAGACAGTGAACATTGGCGTAATGCATATCCGCCAGTAGCTGTTTGGTTTCATTCCCAAGTTTTTCGACAATTTCGATCGTATAGACATCTTGTACGAGCGGACTCAAGATGGCCGCTTGGTATCCACTCCCCGTACCAATCTCAAGAACACGGTCCGTCGGTTGAGGCTTTAGCGATTGAGTCATGAGCGCCACAATAAATGGGCTGCTGATCGTTTGCGATTCGCCGATCGGTATCGCGATATCCTGGTATGCCGACTGTCGCAGCTTTTTGGGGACAAATTCATGGCGAGGTGTCGTCCCCATTGAATGCAGAACACGCTGGTCCTGAATGCCGCCAGGAACCAGCACGTTGGAGACCAAGTTCTCTCGCAACACATCATAGTTCTCGGGCTGCGAGTAGGCTCGGCATGGAATCAAGACCCAACCGCAGATGAAAAACAAGGCCATTCGGCCTGGCGCGGTAAGCATGGCAAACTCAACGTAAAGGAGTATCAGAGCGTTGCGTCATTTGGATCGACTAATCCATACTAACACGTTCGACATATTCACCCGTGCGCGTATCAATCTTGATGACGTTCCCCTCCTTGATGAAGCCGGGGACGTTAAACTCCGCACCTGTTTCCACTTTGGCTGGTTTCGTCACATTCGTCGCCGTGTCCCCTTTGGTTCCCGGCTCCGTCTGAACCACTTTGAGGGTAACGTGGGATGGTGGAGCTATCGTCAGTGGATTGCCATTAAACAGTACCATTGCGACGGGCATTTGCTCCTTGAGGTACTTCCAATTCTCATCAACTTGTTCGGCGCTCAATTCGTATTGTTCGAACGAAACATTGTCC
>JBEBHM010000415.1:0-7634 GCA_040080875.1 Pirellula sp. | reverse complement strand
GCCAATTGCATCCGTTGCTCGCATTGCTGAGCGTACTCGGTGGGATTCAATCCCTGGGACCGATCGGCATCTTGGTCGGCCCAATGGTTGTGGTATTGCTGCAGACATTGCTGGGAATCTTGCGCACCGAGCTGACTCAGTTCCGAAAAGCCGAGGAATCGGCAGGGGATGGTACTGCGATTTCGGGTGGCTCTAAATCGCTCAGCAGCCTCATCCGAAAAGTAAAGAGCCACCACGGGAACACTGGATCAACCAGCGCAACGCCACCTGATGTGGCACCTCAGGATGCAGCCCAATAAGATGACCCGAGAAAACAGGAACGCAACCGCGCATCCGCTTCCTCAGTTATTGGGGATTGTTCTCGCCGCAATGTGGTGCGTGTTGGTTATGGCGCTGAGCAGTCGCAATTACTTTTTGGTGAACTATGGTTCGATGCGTAGCCTAGTCGCATGGTTGGAGCCGTTCGCTGCGAGTTGGGCATCGAGCATCGTCGCTTTGTGTGTGATGATCGCATGGACAGCCATGCGTCGCCACATCATGCGATCGGATGCACAGACGGCAATGTATTCCGCGATTTGTCTTGCCGTGGCTTTGATTGCAGGCTTACCCTGGATAGCAAGCTGGACGACGGAGAGCGTTCGCGTTGAGAGCATCTGGCCCATCTTTTGGCTTGCGGCTTGGACTGGGCTTAGCTTTGCGGTGCTAGCACGTGGACTCAGATCTGATGTTGCCAATGATCGATCGCCAATCCGATCACAACCTCGAATCGATCACTTGCAGTCGTCGCACCTTAGTTTTGCGGTCACCGTTGCGATGAGTCTGGCGTGCGGATGTTGGTGGACGACACAATCTTTCCATTATTATTCGGCTTACATGCTTGGCTTTAACGATTTCGGTCATTTCATGCAGCGAGTTGCCAATACGGCCAACGGACACGGCTTCCTATTGGAAACGCCGGTCTTGCCGATTTTTTGGGATCACTTCAATCCAGGCCTGGTCCTACTGGTCCCACTGTGGCAACTCTTTCCCGACGTCACGCTGTGCTTCTATCTGCAGTCCGCATCGTTGGCGCTGAGCGCGGTTTGCATTTGGAGGATTTCACGCAACCTGGGGCAACGGCCACGGACGTCCGCGATGTGGGGCACTGCTTGGTTGATGCAGCCCGTCGTTGGACAAATGAACTTAGCCTACAGCTATGGCTGGCATCCCATCAGTTTTGCCATCCCACTCTTGTTGATCACGTTGATTGCATTGCAAACGCAACGGTACGCTCTGGGCGCCACCAGCCTATTGCTCGCACTGTCAATGGAAGAAGGTGTGTTTGTGATTGCGGCATTGTTTTGTGCCGTGAATTTTGCCATTGCGAAAGGTTTGCTGGGTTCTCAAAGCGAACAATCGAATTCGATCTCGGGCGCATTGCATTGGCGGAGTTGGCTTGCCTGCTGCGTCATTCTGGCAATTGGGTTCATGGCCGTGTTTCGCTGGAGCGGATTGGCGGAATTTCAGACCGGTCGATTTTCGTCATTAGGGGGCACACCACTCCAAGTCCTCGCATCCCCGATCCTACGCCCTCACGCATTTTGGGGTCAGTTGTTTGGAATGCAAAATGCCTACTTGACCTTGGGCTTGTTCCTGCCGTGTTTCCTACCCTCGCTCGTGCGTGGTTGGAGGTGGTGTTTGGCGATTGTGTTGCCACTAGGGGTGTTACTGGTGTGGGAGCATCGACCTGCCCAGAGCTTGGCATTTCAATATTCGAGTACTTTGCTACCCATCCTTTGGCTCGCAAGCATGTACGGTGCACGTGATCAACGGTCGACCAGCGAGAAACTGCGATGGAACGAATTGCGATTTGGAGCCGAGAGTTCGTCGATGGGCGCATTCGCAACAGCGTTGACGTTGAGCATTTTTTTGGGTCAGATGCCTTTCAGCGCGCGAACGTTAGTGGACGTTCAAACTCGAACGTACGAGCCGACGGAGTTGGAGCAACGCTTGTTGCCAGGTTCTCCTGAACATGACTTCTTGACGGAGCTGATTAAAAAGATTCGCACGAGCGGCGGAGAAGTGCTTGCGACAGGGCGAATCGCTTCGCATTGTGTTGGCAACCGCGACGTCGAGACCGTCGGGCAGTACGTGCAAAGGCGATCGATGTTATCGAAACTAGCCGGTCGCGAGGATGGACCGATCCGGCACTACGAATGGGTCATTGTGGATCGGCAGGAGGGATTCCAGCAAACCGCCGAAGAGATCCGAGCAGTCGAACGAGAGACCATCCGAGCAGGGTTTCAAAAATTGGAAGATCGTCATGCCATCGCCCTGTATCGACGACCATAGATTGAAAACCACAAACCAACTGCCACGGATGTCTTGATTGCGATTCCCGAGTTGCCCATGCATGGTTGCAGCAACTTTGCTCGCGCCGCACCGATCTTTGAACGGATCAATGTTCTTGCGGCGAAGTGGACTTGCAGGATTTGCAGGTGGAGAGTTCCACTTGAAAGCTTGTTTGACTAAGTATCGCGAACAACCAAGCTTCTGAGCAATTTGTCGATTCGACAGCTTTTCGATTTCGTGAAGGCGATGAATTTCGGCCCAGATTGCAGGCTTCATTTACTTGAGCGATCAAAGGTGTCCGGTACCGTTTCAATGAAAAGTAGAGAAAAATAAGGGAAGCACGCCATTTCTATTGCTTGGGTTCATCGGTTCTGCCTCCGTGATAGGCGGCGCACTTTAGGCATCCTACGCATCGACAACTTCCATCGCCGCCGCCGCGATCTCATCGGAGGTGGCGACATATTTGCAACGTTGGGTTGCACGCCCGAGACGTGGGGAGTGCGGATGACGAAACTCAGTGGTCGGTTACTCGGTCGGTTTCTGGCAGCAAGTCGCGATCGATTGCGGCAGTTGGCGAGCAGATTCCCCCTTCGATCGGCTCCTCAGTCGAGCATTGCAGCAAACGATGCAGTTCTGGATTGGGTGATTCCGTCGGCATCTAGATTGATATCGGAGAACTTTGAAGGTCTTCGAGCGGCAAATTTTCTCGACACCGTCAGGAAATGCATTATGTCGGTAAATCCAGTTGGGCTTACGAAGCAGTACCAACCGCCAAGTCGGTCGCATCAGACTCTGCAAATAAGTGGAATTGCGCCGTGTTTCAGGAATTAAGTCGGTTTCAGGAATTATCTCGAATTTTTAGAATTATTTGTCGGGAGACGGAGGCTTCGAGCGACAGGAATACAGAAGCACGCGACCGAATTTGTATCACCGGCCTACAGCAATGAAGTGCTTCGCGAATCCAAGATCGTTCAGTACATGATCCTTGGCTGATTTGTAGCGTTCATCAGAGCCGTCTAAGACAAGGACTCACGTCGCACGACTCGTATGGAATGTCCAACCGATTCCTTTTTAAGACGATATTCTCTCGACCCTGGTGCCGCGTTGATTGAGCAACCGCATTTTGAAAACCATCTTGCGGGTTGTACCGAGTGTCAATCTCAACTCGATTTGATTTGCAGTGATCGCGTTTTGAGGGGGACCATTGAACTGGTGCTTGGACCCTCGCATCCGATCGCGGCTAGCCCCACATGGATCGCAACTCGATTTTGGAGAACGAGTATCTCGCAGCAGGTCGCTTCCGGGTTCATAGCGATCCTGCTCACCGTCACTGCCATGGGATGGCATGACTCTTGCCATTGATCATGATAGAGTCTCCGAACTGAGATCGTGTGATTGATCGGCTGCTGTCAACTCGTGCGAGTCAAAAATCAGTCAGTCGACGCTAACAATCACATATCGAAGAGAGTTCGATTTACCCGACACGCCAACCGGAATTAAGAATTTTCTTGGACGTGTGTCGGGCTGCAGGATTGGTCTGCCATATAGGACTTTTCGTCAAAAGTCCCTACTCAATTCGGTAGAGCTGCGATTCTGTTCGGAGATAGATAGCGCGATCGATGGCTGCGGGCGTGGCCATGATCGCTTCTCCCAGCGAGTTCTTGGCAAGCAATTCGAACGACTTTCCTGCACGAAAGACGTGCGTGTCTCCTTCGCGATTAGAGACGTAGACTCGGCCGTCGGCATACCAAAGCGAGGAACTGTAGTTTCCGCCCAGTCGCTCCCGGTAGTGCTCGGTCCCGTTGAGCGCATCAAGACATGTCAGCACTCCCGTATCGCTCACAAAGTACAACTCCTGCCCGACCAACAACGGCGAAGGCATCGTGGGTGTGCCGCGATTGAACCGCCAAACGACTTCCGGTGTCGCAACGCCTTCGTATTTGATCGCAAGGATCTGTCCCTTTCCAAATCCGGTTGCGAGATAAATCATGCCGTTTCCTAAGACCGGACGAGGGGTTAACGAAAAGCCCAACTGCCCATAGGGCACCTTCCAAAGCTCGCTACCATTGATGGGGTCGTAGCCGTAAAGCCAGTCGGTCGCCGGTGAAAAAATTTGCGCAGCACCGTTGCGTTCGACCAAGACGGGTGTGCCGTACGATTTTTTTAACTGCGGGTTGGCATTCATCTCGCCTGAGCGTTCCGTCCGCCAAGCGAGCTTGCCAGTCCGCTTGTCCAACGCCGCGATGAACTGGCGATCGCTTCCATCCATGTGAAAGACCAAATGATCGCCGACTATCATCGGGGAACCTCCCGGTCCGTTTTCGTGCATCACGTAAAGATCAGTGTTGACCCAAACAAGTTTTGCCGTGGACGTATCAACACACGCCGAACCATAAGCACCAAAGTGGCAAAAGAGTTGATTACCATCCAAAAAAGGTGTCGGCGATGCAAAGCTGTTGAGCTTGTGAACCCATTGTGGTCTCTCGACAGTGATCAGCGAGACGTTATGGAGCAACTGCCCGGTCTCACGATCCAGGCAGATGGCCTTGAGCTCCACTCGATCCAACAACGTCAGCGGCTGATCGCCCGTATTCGTCTTCAACCGTTCCTGCGCATCCGCCGGATTGGCCAAAGTCTCCATTGCGGTTGTGAGCCAAATTTGGTTGCCCTTCACAATGGGAGACGAATGCCCCCGTCCTGGCGTGGCAACTTTCCAGCGCACGTTGGTGTCTTGGCTCCACATCAGCGGAAGGTCCTTGGCAGTCGAAATTCCTTGTCCCGATGGACCACGCCACTGGGGCCACTCCGCCCCCAATCGATCTTCGCCAAACACGCAAGCCACACAACTAAAACCGAGCAGTGCAGACTGTAAATACACTCGCCACATTTCCACAATTGTTCCTTCGCTCTAAATGAACTCAAGATGCTTGCACATAGAATCTCAAACCACAATGATACTTGCAAACCGCAGAGTAGAGCAGTTGTCCCGATCGCTCGTGAAACGATTGGGACAATCGTTCTACAGTTCTCATTGCTCATGAAACGATTGGGACAATCGTTTTACCATGGGGGGCGTTATCCGCTTAGGCCGGGCACTTCAAATCCGGAGCGGTATTGTCGACGGATCAAGCGATTCGCTTCGTGATGATTGGTGATCGATAGGGAGGCCGAGTCCCATGCCAGGTCCTTGCCTGGGAATCGATTGGCGATCACTCCCAACAAAACCGCTTCGGTCAACGGTCCCGCGTATCCAAAGTGCGCGGAAGTCGGCGCTCCCCCAAGGCAAGCGTCGACAAATAAATGATAATGGTTACCGTTGGGTTCCCTGATGATTTCTGTATTGCGGAACTCCGCTTCGGGCAAGAGAATCGGCGGAGACACGTGAGGTAGCAATACGTATCCTTTCTCGCCGACAAACATCGATCCTTGATCAGGTAGTGACTTTGCTTTTCCTTCTTTGTCGATTTGAGTGGGCCAACCGCTGGTATCAACCATCAAGCCGCCATCGCTCCATGTCAAAACGAATGGATCGGTTGTGAATCTTGTGCTCCCGAAGCTAAACCTGGTTTGGTTCTTCAAGCCGTACGAATGCTTTGGCGGTTCGGGGCTCGTGGAAACAATCTTGGTCGGTGTCCCAAGTTGAAGCGCAGAAAAGACAGGGTCGAGTATATGGATCGCCATATCCCCCATCGTCCCGCAACCAAAGTCATACCATCGCCGCCAATTGGCCGGATGGTAATGGCCTTTCGAATAAGGTCGATCGCCAGCAGTACCCAGCCACAGATTCCAGTCCAGCGTTTCGGGAACATCGTTTGGTTCAGGAGCGGCCCCATCGTACCCCCAAGTTTTATTGCTCCATGAGTGAACCTCTCGCACCTTGCCGATGGCACCAGATTGAATCAACTTGACCGCTGTCCGGTAGGCAGAGTGCGAATGAATCTGAGTCCCCATCTGCGTTACAAGTTTTTTATTTTCCGAAACCAATCGCAGTTGGCGAGACTCGTACACATCATGCGTTAGTGGCTTTTGACAATAGACATGCTTGCCCTGATACAAAGCGGACATTGCGGCAGGAGCGTGGGTGTGATCCGGCGTCGAGACTTGAACGGCATCGATTTGATCATGCATGACTTCGAGCATTTTTCGATAGTCGGAAAAAAGTTTCGCTTTGGGATGCTTCTCGCTCGCAGCCGAGAGTCGCTCGCGATCCACATCACAAAGCGCGATGACGTCAACATCCTTGTGCGAACTCAACGAGCTCAAGTCGCCCGCTCCCATCCCACCGACCCCGACACTTGCTAACCGCAACCTCGGACTTTGTCGGATGGTGGATCCGTGAACCGATGCAAGCCAATGAGGAATTGTGGCAGCAGACAGGATCGCGGATGATCGTGCCAAGAAATCGCGACGATCGAGCGAACGGAGAGAGTTGTTCTCATCGGGTTGGGTGGACATGTCGATTCCTAACCATGCAGGTAACTTGTTTGGAGGAGTGTCAAAATCGCAACAAAATGGAATGCCATATTAGTGGATATCTGCTTCGGGCGAAACCTCGCGACGCACTCGATTCTCCTGATATTACGGGTTGTCGTCCATCTCGATCGAGGAGAATTCCGTATGTTCAGTGAAACACGTATGATTGGACTTGGAACGTAAACCCTCTCACCCAAGCAGCGAGAATCCCCCGGCGGCGGCACGCTGGCCTGGAATGAATCGTCGGTTGCGACTTTCTGCATTCGCTATCAGGCTTGCCGATGTACCCGCCGCACTGCCACGACCAAAATACTTCTTGAAATTCTTCACCATGTCACAAATCATCTCTCCGTCTAGCTTCACGCGACTCAGTACAGCCTGCAATTCTTTCGGGGCGACTTTCTTGGCCATGCTCGAAGCGTTGGCTCGTACCCAATTCAATAGCTTCACATAATCTTCGATGTTCATCGACAAGAATCCTTTGTCGCTTGCCCGTACTCCGCTCTTGCTTGCATGGGGACCGGCGCTGCCTCGCTCTTGGATCTGCAGCGGAGACAGCCATGCATCTCGCAAGATATCTTTTCCCTTGCGTTTCTTTGCATCCGCTCTGCGTTTGCGAAGGGCGTCTGGGCTGGAGGTACGTCGAATTCGTCCTGCTTCTTCGGTCGCAATCACCACCAGTTGAGCTGCCGACGATTTAATCGTTGCGCCTTGGTCGGCTTTGAGGCGATCGTACGCAGAAGTGTTCACGGCAGTCTCAGGCGATTGGGCCATGGCAGCTCGAATCGGATTGAGGTCAACATACATACTGCAAGCCAACAGGCCAATTT
>JBEBHM010001182.1:0-1979 GCA_040080875.1 Pirellula sp. | reverse complement strand
CCCGAAGGAATTGCAGGCTGTACTGTCTCGCGTGAAGCTCGATGGCGAGATGATTTGCGACATGGTCAAGAATTTCAAGAAGTATTTCGGTCGGGGGAGTGCGGCAGGCACATCGCAGAGTCTGATTGCGAATGCGGAACGACGGCACCGGAAATTCATTCCGGGTCAACGCGCCACAGCTGAGGGATTTGCGCTACTGGGCTGACACGCGATAGAGACATGCTCCACCGAACGTGTTCGACTCGCATGCAAGGTGCCAGGCACGTTCATGGTACCTTGCAAAGCAGGAGGCTACCAATGCCAGTTGCTGTATTTGTGTCCCGTTAGATTTGTTTTTGGAATGGCGATTCGGCGTTTATCCAAAACGGATCAATACAGTTTTCGTTACGTGGTTTTCTTGTTCTGGTAGCATTGATCGCGATTGGAATTGCCTCCGTGCAATCCTATCGGGCCCCGAGCATGGCGAGGACGGAGTGGATAGACATTGCGTCAGTTAATACAACCAAACTGTTCCCTAGCGAGTCCGTTGCGATCAATTCTGACGGAAAGTACCAATCTCGTACTCCAGAGATGGTGGTTCTGGTCACCGTCCCAGCCAGTTGACGTGGTATCCAACGCGGCCCATTGATGGACTATTGGATTTCGACGTCGTCACCTAAGCCACCATCCAATAGATCGAGGGAACCGCCACCGATCAGAACGTCGTCTCCTTCGTTGCCCAGCAGCACGTCTCCTCCCTCGCCGCCGATCAACACATCGTCCCCGGCTCCTCCAGCCACATAGAGCAGGACCGAGTTGGCCTCGAGTCCTGACGCTTCGACAACGTCATCTGCGCCAAGGGTGTTCACCATCAAACGATCGCGATTTGGGTCGTGGCCCGTGATGTTTACAACCGCCGCAAGCCCATGCACGGTAACTCCACCCATAGCGCCCGATATGAAAACCGCGTCGTCTGCATTCGTGCCATTGAGGATGACTGTATCCTCAGTTTCGTCGACGCCATTGGCACCCGAGAGATTGAGATTCAATTCCGTTACCGCAGTTCCGCTCAGGTCGTTGACGGTAATGAGATCCGCTCCACCAAGGGAGTGTAGGCCGATCGACTCCAAGTCGTTGAGGTCCATCGTGATGTTACCAATATTACGGAAGAAGTAAACCCTTGCTCCATTTGAGGAAATGTCGAACGTCTCGGCCACGTTGGACCCATTGAACCGCATGGTGTCGAACCCGTCCTGCCCCTCGACAACGTCGCTACCGTCACCTGGATCCCAGACCAAGGTGTCGTCTCCGGTCCCCATTTGCACTACGTCATTTCCTTGATTTCCATCGAGTGTGTCCGCGCCATCTCCTCCGATCAGAACGTCGGGCCCATTGCATCCTCGGATGTTATCGTTGCCTGCGCCTCCATCCACCGTCAGTTGAATGAGTGCAGCTAAATTTCCGACGGCCGAATGGCTGTCGTCGCCGCCATCCATATTGATAACAAGGTTTTCGCTGGTACCAATGTCGAGGTTGAATGGTGCGGGATCAATTCGATCCAAGCGAACTCGTGTGCCGTTCGCAGTGGTCGTGAACTGCTCGCTGGCATTGCCGCCGTTGACTACCACGGTGTCGGTCCCGTCCCCACCTTCATTAAGGTCTGTATCGTCGCCTGCGTTCCAAACCATGCGATCATTCCCTGACTCTCCAAAGACGCGGTCTTCGCCGTCTCCCCCGGTGAGCGTGTCGTTGTCGGCCCCTCCATAGAGATCGTCGATTCCGTTGATGCCTGCAAGCGTGTCATTCCCGCCTTGCCCGAACAGTTTGTCGTTTCCTGAACCGCCGCTCAACGTGTCATTGCCCGACCCTCCGTACAAAAAGGCTCTAGGGAGCACGCCATTTTTCTCGTTGAGCGTGACAAGATCATTGCCTCCCAGTGCCATGACGCTGATGAGGTTGGTATTGGCAACCGTTGGCGTTGCACCTTTGATCGCAACTGC
>JBEBHM010001181.1:0-1979 GCA_040080875.1 Pirellula sp. | reverse complement strand
GACAGATAGGTTCGCGCGGCGAGGCGATGGCCGTCGTCACGATCAAGGAGCTGGCATGCCTGTCATCCATGATCCCATGCGCGTTCCAGGACGGCGGGGACCGATATATCCCAAGCCCTTTGATGAGGGCTTCGAAGGCCGGCTGAAACGGGCACTGACGGATCGCCTGGGTTTGACCCAGTTCGGCGTCAACCTGGTCACGGTGCAGCCCGGCGCGTGGTCGAGTCAGCGGCACTGGCACGAGCACGAGCGATTTCGAAGGGGACACGACGAGCGGACTACTCGATGTCGGTGGCGATGAATTGGAAACGCTACCGGAATCAGGATGATTCACCCGTCGACCAAGTAATGGTCGGACGCGGAACAGCATAAATGGGAATGTGAGACTTTCACGGAGGATGGTCATGCGGCGTAAAATTCTTTGGGCATTGCTGGTTTGCTGTGCTTCCTTGCCGATGGTAGGTTGCGCCCTGCCAATCTATTCGGCCAATCCAGCCAAACGCGCCGAGCAGTTGATTTACACATCGGAAAACCTAAGGGCCGTCGTTCAGGAGTGGGAGCGATTCTGGTTTCTGGATCAGCCGAGCCATATGTCGCCATACCGCGTGCACGGCGGCGTGATTTAGCAACCGAATGCTTGCTATAATGCACTTTCGTCATTAGCCGATTTGCGGTTTCCTACGAGCCCGCAGCGTAAGCAAGGGAGAGTGTGCAATACGATGATTCACGATTACAGCGTTCCCATCCATCGTAGACGCTGCATCGGGATCGGTGCTGCGTCCATTGCATCTGGTATTCTGGCCCAAAACTCGCATCACCTTGCGGCGTGGGGCAACGTTCCGGCAAAGAAGTCGGTTGCGGCCGTGGTGACTGTTTATTTCGCAAATTCCCACGCGGACGTGATTCTTGGAAAGATCCTTGAGGGATGGTTGCACGACGGTGGCGATGGTCCCTTGCTCAAGCTCGAATCGATCTATATCGACCAGTTCTCGAAGAACGACATCGGTCGGTCGATGTGTCAAAAACATGGCATTCCGATCTTTGACTCGATCGAAAAAGCGATCACAGTGGGTGGAAACAGCTTGCCTGTGGATGGCGTTATTAGCATTGGGGAGCATGGAGACTATCCGTACAACGATATAGGCCAACATCTGTATCCTCGTCGAAGATTCTTTCAAGAGATTACAGCGACGTTCGAGAAGTATCATAAGATCGTGCCCGTGTTTTCAGACAAGCACCTTGGACCGACTTGGACGGATGCCCGTTGGATGTACGACAGGGCAAAGGATTTGCGTATTCCGTTGATGGCTGGCTCGTCGTTGCCGGTGGGATATCGAAGGGGTGAGATCGACGTTCCGATGGGAGCAAAGATCGAGGCAGCAGTTGGGATTGGATACAGTGGGCTCGACGTGTACGGCATTCATGCCCTCGAATTCTATCAATACTATATTGAGCGCCGTGCGGGTGCAGAGTCCGGTGTCCGAGCCGTTCGGTTCCTGAGCGGCGAGTCCCTATGGCAGGCTGTCGATACAGGGGTCGTTTCGAAAAGAGCACTCCAAGCAGCCTTCGACGCCGTCCCCAAGAGCGGAGCCCCCGATATGCGAATGGACAAGCAAGCTGGACTTTTTCTTTTTGAATACGTCGATGGATTCCAGGGTGCGGTTCTGATGCTCAGCTGTGTCGCGGGTACCTCGATCGGGCTAACGCTGAAGGAGCCGGCGAGAACCATGGCGGTCGCATTCGACGAGCGATCCGAGCCTCGATACCCACACTTTGCTTATTTGGTCAAAGCCATAGAAAAGATGATGCACACAGGCGAGGCAACTTATCCTGTGGAGCGAACGCTTTTGACGAGCGGGGTCTTGGATCGAGTCTTGACGTCGCGAGCGCGGGGCGGAGTTCAGCTGGTTACGCCCGAGTTGTCTATTTCATACAAGCCCGTGGATTATCCGCATGCCCCGCACGTCGCGCTTTAGCTC
>JBEBHM010001180.1:0-1979 GCA_040080875.1 Pirellula sp. | reverse complement strand
AACACCTTCATATTCCTCTTCGCGCTCTCCGTGTTCGTTAGCGGCCAGTGTTTTGCTGCTGACAAGCCGAATGTCCTCATCGTTTACGCCGACGATCTCGGTTATGGCGATGTGCAATGCTACAACAGGGAACGCGGGAAGATACCCACTCCGCACATCGATCGGCTTGCGTCACAAGGGATGCGTTTCACCGACGGGCACTCGTCCTCGGGCGTTTGCTCACCCTCCCGCTATACCTTGCTAACTGGGCGATTTCATTGGCGCACAAGATTGCAGAATGGCATCGTGAACGTCTTTGGCGATCCCTTGATCGCGTCCGATCGCATGACTATCGGCACGTTGGCACAGCAGCATGGTTATCGCACGGCTTGCGTTGGGAAATGGCATCTTGGTAGCGAATGGAATTTGCCAAACGGAAAAGAGAACTTATTCCGCAACTTCAAAGACGTTACGGTTGCCACGGACGAGCATCGAGCGGTTTGGGCCGAAGTGTTTTCACGACCCATTGCAGGCGGCCCGACGTCGCGAGGATTCAATCAGTACTTTGGAACCGATGTCCCTAACTGGCCACCCTACTGCTTCATCGAGAATGATCGCACTGTTGGTATCCCGAGCGATCTGCTACCCAAAGATTTACTTGGCAATAACCAAGCCAGTACGCAAGGTCCAGCGCTCAAGAATTGGACGCTTGAGCCGATACTGCCAACGCTCGGCGACCGTGCCTCGAAGTTCATTGCACAAGCCGCAAAGGATAGGGAACCATTTTTACTCTACTTGCCTCTCACTTCGCCGCACACGCCGCTGGCGGTGAATGATGAGTGGAAAGGTAAAAGCGGGCTTAATCCCTACGCCGATTTGGTGATGGAGACGGATGCTATTGTTGGACGTGTGATCGATGCATTGGAAACGAGTGGTGTGGCCGACAACACGCTTGTCCTATTCACTGCCGACAACGGCTGTGCGCCCTACATCGGAATTCCCGAATTGGAAAAAATGGGACATTACCCGAGCGGTCCTCTTCGAGGAGCCAAGGCGGATGCATGGGAAGGTGGGCATCGCGTGCCGTTTATCGTTCGATGGCCTGGCAAGGTCAAGCCGGGAAGCATTTGCAACCAGTTGGTACACCAAGCCGACTTCATAGCAACGTTCGCCGAGATCCTGGGAACCAAGCTATCGGATCATGTGGGTGAAGATAGTTTCAGCCTGCTCCCGTTGCTCGGAGGCAGTGATAAACCGATTCGTGAGCATGCGGTTAGCGCTTCTATTCAGGGCGTTCCTGCAGTGCGCACCGGATTCTGGAAATACATTCCCGCGCCCGGTTCTGGCGGATGGGGCCAAGGTGGCGATCAATCGCAACCGGTACAACTCTATGACCTCGCCAAGGATATTGGCGAGACCAACAATCTGGCAGCGGCTATGCCCGAGAAAGTGATCGAAATGCAGGCTCTGCTCGAAAGACTCATTTCATCGGGCCGAAGCAGTCCTGGAGCGGTGCAAAAGAACGATGTCGAGGTTCGGCGCTACCCCACTGTAGCAGCTAAAAAATAGATCTAATTGCATTAAGCATTCGAAAATGCGATTGTCTGCACGCTCGCTCCATTGTCACCGCTCCCTATGTGATTCGCCGCTATGGAGCAACAAGTGGTTTTTTGCAATTTGGGAATAGCATGAGCCAAAACCCAAACGAATAGGCTTGAAGACGGACTGTGCGCAAATCATCATCGGACCGATCTTTTCCGTTATTGCATGACTCGTCAAGGTTGCCTAAAATCGCAGTAAGGCCAACACTGTGTGAACTTAGTGCACCAAAGCCGCCTATTGGTGATCTGGATTGAATCCGGCGCTAGGAACACGTGCGAAGCGAGAAGTTGCTCAATTGCAATTTCTTAGATCAATACAAAATTTCGAAAGTGCTGCGATGTTGGGTGGAGTAATTCGAGAGTCCGTTGTGCTTGTCGGGCTTTTCACTGTCTTGTCGT
>JBEBHM010000414.1:0-7651 GCA_040080875.1 Pirellula sp. | reverse complement strand
GTAAATGCAATACGATGCAGACGGGAAGCAAGTCGAGACATAAAGCACCTCCAAATAGAACGAAAGGCCTAGTAAACGCCGAACGTGGCGCAATGCAAGATTGTCACCTCGTCGACACGAAGTCAACAACGAAGCATCGCTCATTATATCAGTGGCGAAGAACGGATCGACTAATCGCAAGGTCTAGGAAAAAAAACCTCAAGATTTTTTTTCATTGCGCAATTGAGTACACGAAGTACGTTTATGCGAAACCAATGATTGCTCGCTCTTAAAAACGCGACGCCCGATGTTTGCGCCGAACGATTCGCCAGCCGATAAATCCACCCAAGCGGACGGCTTCACAGTCAGTGCCTGCTACGCCAACTTCATGCCAAGTAGCCGGAAAAAATATAGCTTTGATAGATAAATTTCCGAAGTCATCGCGTCTAATGCGTATTGCGACGTAATTTGCTAAAAAATTTGACAAAGGACGCGGTTCACATGTTCCATTCGTGGATGTTGAGTTTCGTATGGGTTGTTTTGAACGCGGTAACTGTATCCACGGGTGACGCAGAGGTTCTGACTCGTGAAATTCGAATCGTCGACGAATCTGGTGCGCCCGTTGTCAACGCAACCGCAGATTGTTGGCTGATCAATGAAAAATATTTTTGGCCGACGGAGCAGGTGCCACGTGTACCTGTAAATTCGGACGCGAATGGGATTGCAAGACTGAAGTACCCAAAGACGGCGGATTACGATGAAGCGATACCTATCGAGTCCGTGAAACTCACCGTTGCCCATGCTAATTTTCGAAGCAAGGATGTTGTTGTGCCCGTTGGCGGCAAGAACGAGCTTCCGTTTGAAATAAAAATTGAGCCAGGCATCTCACTGACAATCAAGGCGATTGACGACGAGGGCAAGGCGTTGACAGAGCCCTTCGCGGTTATGACATCCAGGATGGGTTCGGTGCAGCGTTGGAACCGCCCAAGTCCCGGTGTTGTAAACTGCCGCAGCATGTCGGAGGGCAATCGGCAGATCATGTTGGTTCAGCCCAAGCAGGATGGTCGTCATCGATTCAGCGACGTATTGAACTACCGCTTCCAATCCGTTGACAAACAAAATGTTGTTCTCGAGGACATCGAACTTCACAGTGGAGTTTCGATCCGCGGGAGATTGAGCGGCAAAGTACCAAGGCCGGTTCACAATGGATGGGTGATCGCTGTCCATATTCCACTCCCAGCAGGAGATAGTTGGGACGAAGCATTGCCTTCGCTTCTTTACTATGATTCTGTGGACGTGAAACCAGACGGATCGTTTGAGTTTGTATCGATGCCTCCAAGCGGTACGATCCAATTGATTTCAGGATGTGATGGATGGGTTGGGTTGCAGGAGCAGAAACAACCGTTTATCGTCGGTGAATCGTTCGATGTCGAAGACAAGGCACTCGATGTCGAACTCCAGATGACGGCCACGTTTGACGCAAAAATTCGCATCGTCGACAAGGATGGCAATCCGGTTCAGGGAGTCATCGCGGCTTGTTCACCCAGTCAGCTTTTTAAAAAAGGTGGCTCGACGCTTCTGGGTGACCGATTCAGCTCTTATCCGTCGTTAAAGGCTCAATTGGAAGACGATCCGAGACCCACCAAGGACAAGCGAGCAGAACTTCATCGTGGCATCTCGGACAAATCGGGGACTTTGACCATTCGAAACTTGCCTCGCAATCGATGGAGCAGTAACTTCACTGTTTGGGGGCCCAAAACATCGAGCGTCAAAATCAAGTCCCAGGATTCCGAAGGCAAATTGCCTCCGGAGGGAGAAGGCCAAGTTGAATTCGATATCGTGGTTACGTTGTTAGACAAGTGAGACAGGAGTGAATTGAATCATGGGTGTCACTAATTGCAACCGTAAACCTTTGATAAGGCGGATCGGTATTTGTCGAGTGAAAAGCGTGACGCTGGCCATGTTGACGATGATTTTGAGCGCCGGCTCCACAGGCTATTCGAGCGATGCGCTGAACCCAGACTCTGCAACGCACAAACCGGTATCGTCCATTCGACCTGTCTTGAACGGTGACACAATCCCGTTTCATACATTTGCCATGAGCCCGAACCGTCAGTTGTGGCTATGCTGTTCGAGCAGGAACAACAACACAGACGGAAGGCTTTTGGTGTTTGACGTTTTTGGGAATTTTGTTCGTTCCAGTGAGCTGCCGTTTGTAGCAACCGCGATCGGTTTTTCCAATGAGTTGAGCGACCCAGCCATTTTCGTGGCTGGTAGCGGTCGAATTGCCAAACTGAAAATGGATGGCAGCCTGGCCCAAATGTTGGATGCCCCAAACATAGGAAATCGTGAGGAAGTAAAAGCGGCACTGCGCGAAGACGCCCGCAAACAAGCGGCCGAATTGCTCTCAGGTACGGAAAAGCAAAAAGAGCGAGTGAAAATACAGATGAGTCAAATGGAGTCTGCACCCGACGGCGAAACTCCGGAACAGGAATCGCGACGTTTTCGCCGACTAAAACTCCTGAAACAACAAGAAAAGCAGATTCAGTTGACCATAGATTCCGTTTCCAGTGGGGAAGCGGGAGTTAATGACGGAAGTTTATCGTACCTGGAACGAGCGACCGCGATCGCAGTGACGCAGCAGTACGTATTTGTGGCGTTACCAACCGTGCCCGGGTTTGGATACGATGTGTGGCGGATGGATCATGCGCTCGCAAATCCCAAGAAAGTCATTGAACGCGGTTCAGGCTGTTGTGGCCAATTCGATATTCAAACCAACGGGACTCAACTTGCGATTGCCGAAAATAGCAACTTCCAAGTTGCGTACTACGATTTGGATGGCAAACCGATACAAAAATTTGGAAGGCGATCTGCGGTCGATGCGGACGGTTTTGGTTCTTGCTGCAATCCGATGAATATCTGTTGCGAAGGGGACGAAGTGCTGACGGCCGAGTCGAGCATTGGACATATCAAACGATTCAACAAAGCTGGCGAACTAATCGCGTACATCGGTCGAATCCCGATTGGAGGAGGTTGCAAGCATGTTGCCCTTGCCCATGACAAAGTAACGGATCGATATTTTATGTTCAACGACGATCGCAAATCGATCAGCGTCATGGTTCCAAAAGAACAAGCATCCGATGAGAGCGAAGATGAACGTGCTACGCGCATTGCAATGGCTGGACTTGGAAAGAAACTGATCGGCAAGTGGCAAGCCACGCCAACGGAACTAACGGACAATCCACTTGCAGACTTCTTAGTCCGAAAATTTGGGCGGCTCAATTTTGGCGAAAAGGGAGATCTCTCGCAATCGTCCTTGAGTGACAACCTGTCGATTCCCACCGACGTGCTGGTCAAGCTCGCAAAGCTTTCAGGTAGCGATGAGGCTGCAAAAATGTTGGCAAAACCGAGTGAACAATCGCGATGGTCTGCCATGGAACAACAGAACGAAGTGCTAAAAATTGTCTTTTACGAGGACGGAGTAACAAGTTTTGAGGGTAGCGTCCAATTCTTGGATAACGATTCGATGAACGTTACTTATTTTTACGGAACGGCTGGTTCGATCGCTCGAATAAGATACTCTCGCACTGGCCAATGAGAAATGCACAAGGATCATGCTTTATGAAAAGTCTATTGTCCATCATCACCATCCTTGTTGCTTATGGGTGTTTGAGTTTTCAGGGCGCAACCGCGTTTGAGGATACAGGCAAGACCAAAGCACAGCTAACCATTTTGGTAATGGATCCGTTAGCTGGTCCGTTAGCATGTAGCTGTATCGAAGGATACGCGCAGCGCAAGTACGACGAGTTAGCGAAGCATCTTACACAAGGATCATTTGCATCGTTTCGCGTCATTTATGCGGAATCGATCGAATCCGCCAAACGGCTTGATCTGCAGGCTCATTTCGACATGATCATCGGCAAAGATTCTGTGGTCCGCCATCAAACGATGGCCGCCAAACGCGTGTACGCGCCGCTAGCAAGCTTGACGGATAAACAAGGTTTGACAACACAGCGAGGGCTGTTTGTTGTCCATCGTGCCTCGCCAACGGCCTCTTTGCTTGACCTTGAAAATCGCGAAATATACTTCGGATCGGAGGAATGCGATGAAAAGTATTCTGCACCCACCGAGATGCTCAAGGAGATCGAGGTTCCGCATGTTGCCAAGAGATGTGCCACTTGTGCCGAGGCTGTGAAAAAATTGATGACAGCCGAAGATCCCAGCAGCCAGGCTGCGGTTATTAGCTCGTACGCGATTGCATTGCTTGAGGGATGCGGCACAGTTCGAAAGGGCGATATTCGAATTGTCGGTGAGACCGAGCCAGTATTATTCATCACGGCCTTCGTTGATTCCACATTGGACAAACATTTGTTATCGTCCATTCAACAGGCGTTGTTTCAAACCAAGAATTTTGCTGAGTTGTTAAAGTCTCTTGAGAGTCGAGACGGCTTCGTTCCTTATCAAACAACCCTGAACGAGGCATCGCTAAGTCAGGAGGCATCGCTAAGTCAGTTGGACGTAAAAAAAAAGTAACGATCGCGTATTCGAACAAGTCGCAGGGCCAGGAAGGTGAGCCGGGCTGGACCCAATTTCGAGGGCAGTTTCGAAACGGATCGGCGACAGGTATTCCGAGAAACAAGTTGCGAACCGAACTGCTTTGGGAGTTTCCGTTAACGTCTGAAGGTGTGGGTGGTATTGTTGCCAGCGAAGACATGGTGGTTGTTTCTGGCCGCGACATCAACGATCAGTCCGATGAATTTTTTGTCTTGAACGCAGAAAACGGAGGGCTGATTACCAAGCACCAGTATCTCGCCGCTGGGATGCTCGACTATGGCAATACACCGCGAGCCACGCCCGTCATCGGATCTGAGTTGGTATATGGTCTCGGTGCTTTCGGACATCTCATTGCGATTGATCCTGTCCAAGGCCGTGTGCGTTGGGAAAAGCACTTAGTGAATACGTTCGGAGGGCGGCGTCCGACTTGGGGCTATTGTGCTTCACCCTTGTTGGTTGACGACCTGCTGATCGTGCAGCCCGGTGGCCTGCAATGTTCGATTGTAGCCTTGGACGCGCTGACGGGCGCCGTTCGATGGCAGAGCGCAAGTCAACATCCGAGTGCTTACGCTTCACCGAGTTTGATTTTGAGTCGAAAAATATTAGGAAATGAAACGTCGATTGTAGCCTGCGATCAAGTTGGCATGTTTGGATGTTCCCTGCGCGACGGTCGAGAGCTTTGGCGAGTTTTACCCAAGGAACCCGGAGAGTTTATGGTACCGAGCCCAATAGTTGTCAACGATGCCATTTATTGGCTTGGGGAAAACAATGGGATGCGCCGATTTGTGCTTCCGGCCAACAACGGCGTTCCGTCGCTCATCGCGCAGAACTCAGACGTAACCAACGACACGCATTCGCCAATCTATTGGGGAGGGCGTATCGTATCGATTAGTGACGCGATGGTATTGCTTGATCCAGAATCGGGCCTCAAAGTGGTTGATCGTCTACAACATAAATCGTTGGACAGTTACAGCGCGATGATGACCGAGTCCGATCGAGCGCTAATCTGTTGCTCCGATGGTACATTGCTGCTAGTGAAGCTAATCAACGGAAAGCTGCAATTGGTCGATCAATCGCAGCCGCATCGAAACGAAGCGTCGATCTTGTCGCAACCTGCGTTCTGCAATGGTCTGCTGTACATCCGAAAAACGCGGAGCATTGTTTGCTATCGGTTGGAACATTAGGATTGGATTTATTCCATTCGTACACCTTGTATTCATCCACCGGTGATTGTGCGACAATGCCGCATCTGAATTACTGATTGCATCCGTATTTTTCCGCACATTTTCGCACAAAAAAGGGTATGGCTCTTGGGAACACAACTTAAACAACCGGCAGGGAATTTTTCATGGTTTGAACTTGGTACAAGCGACCAGGCGGGCGCAAAAGAATTCTATTCGAAGTATTTCGGCTGGAGCTTTCGCGATAGTCCTTTGCCACCGGAGATGGGTGGCGTTTATACGACGTGGCTGTTGGGTGATAAAGAGGTTGGAGCGGCATATCAACTCGGCAAAGAGATGACAGAGGTTCCACCCCATTGGATGACCTATATTAATGTCGATAGTGCGGATGATATTGCGGCTAAGGCGGTTGCGCATGGAGGCACGGTGGTTGCGCCTGCTTTCGATGTCATGGAACACGGACGCATGGCGGTAATCCAAGACCCAACAGGAGCGACGTTTGGCGTGTGGCAGCCGCGCAATCATTTGGGCGTTGACCTGTTCGGAGCGCCAGGCACAGTTTGTTGGACTGAGTTGGCGACAAGTGACATGGGCAAAGCAGAATCGTTTTATTCCAGCGTGTTTGGCTGGACGCTCAAGCAATCGGAAATTCCTGGAATGGACTACACCGAGTTCAGCAATGGGGGCAAACCCATCGGCGGACTCATGAAGCTCACGGATCACATGGTAGGTGTTCCATCGCATTGGGGGATTTACTTCATGGTCGAAGATTGCGACGCGATGGCATCGAAGGCGACCGAATTAGGGGCGACGGTTTGTGTGCAGCCACAAGACATTCCCAACACCGGCCGATTCGCAGTCATCCAAGATCCACAAGGCGCGGCGTTTATGATCTTTAAACCTGCGATGTGATTGTGGGAATGGCGTTGAATTAGCGGTGCAAGGTTCTAGATGAGCGTGCGCAATTCTGCTCTCGTGTAGTGGAAACCGTCAAGGTTTTCGAGGCGTTATCGAAACGCTTGACGCGTTCCGCTACGGCGGAATTGCGCACCAAAAATTTAGCTATCTGGGACGATCCTTTTGCAGGTTTGCGACAACTCACCGGAGTGCTCGCACACTTCCGCTACCGCTACCTCGACTCCATTCGGATAATCCACTGGAGTGCTCTCGCACTTCCCCTACCGCTATCTTGACTCCATTCGGCTTTTGTGGCCTGGCGCAATTCCGTTTGAGAACACAAAAGGCGCAACGCGAATCGCCCAACCAGATTTCTTCATGTAGACTATTTTCATGGCGACATCATCATCTACAGGTCCACGCGAATTCGCCTCCACACGATGGAGTTTGATCGCTGCCGCGACTGAAAAGTCTCCCAAACGCCTAGAGGCAATCTCGGCGCTTTGCCAGATCTATTGGTTTCCGGTCTATGCGTATATTCGTCGACGCGGATACCAACCAGATGATTCTCGCGATTTAACGCAAGAACTTTTTACCGGCATCCTGAGACTCGATGGCTTTGCATCTGCCGATCCATCCAAGGGGCGATTTCGATCTTATCTCTTGGGCTCAGTCAAGCATTTGATCGCGGAGCGGGTCAGGAATCAACAAACTCAAAAACGTGGTGGCGGAGTCGAAACATGGTCGATCGACTGGGCGACTGCCGAACAACGTCTCCAATGGGAGCCTTCAGATACACGGACTCCCGAGCAAATATTTGAACACCGATGGGCAAGTAGCATCGTCGCCGATTCCTTGGCTGCGTTGGATGAACTAAACAGCGATCCCGTCCGACAGACTTATTATCATCGACTTCGCGATTTCCTGGCTGCCGACAAGGAAACCCTCCCCTATTCGTCGCTGTCGAAAGAGCTCGGAGTCTCGGAATCCGCGCTGCGTGTTCAAGTTCATCGGTTGCGAAAGAAATTTCGAGAGATTCT
>JBEBHM010000413.1:0-7658 GCA_040080875.1 Pirellula sp. | reverse complement strand
ATTCGATCTTGAGTATTGCCGAGCGATTGGCAAAGTACGGTGGTGGTGGAACAAATTGTTCGCTGCCGCTGGTAGCTGCCAACCAGAAGCATGCCAAGCGCAAGTTCGCCGGCGTTGTTCTCGTTAGCGATAACGAGAGCTGGGTCGGAACAGGACGGCATGGTTCGACCGGTGTGATGACGGCTTGGGAAGCCTTCGTTGCCAATCAGCGAAAGCTGGTAGGTAAGGAAGCTAGCCCGAAGCTGGTGAACATCGATTTGCAACCGTACCAGACGGTTCAGGCTTGTGAGCGAGCTGACATCATGAACATCGGTGGCTTCAGTGACTCCGTGTTCAACGTGATCAGTGCGTTCCTCGCCGACAACAACCAGCGATTCGTCGCTGAAGTTGAAGCGATCGAACTGTAAACTCGCGTTGAACTCCGGTCCAACTGCGGCATACTTAAAACTCAACACCCGCGGGTCGTACTTTCGGCTCGCGGGTGTAGTTTATTGGGCTAGTTGACCTACCCTGGCAAATCAATGACTTTGGGCTATTTCATCAGATGTTTCAGATCTTGGATTGAATTAGAAACAATAGTCCCATCAGGCCCAATGATTATGTCGAGAGGCATGTAGCGAACTCCAAACGCACGAACCAAGTCGCCTCCCCATCCACGCTCGTCGCGAAGATTCGTGAAAGGTATCTGAAACTTGTTTACTGCTTCATTGAACTTTTCTTGGTCATCGTCGAGACTGACAAACAAGACTTCAACTTGGCTTTGATCCAGCTTGGAAAGCGACTTGATATGTTCTGGCATTTGGCCCATACACGGACCGCAGGATGTTGCCCAGAAGTGAATCACAATTGTTCTGCCTCGCAATTCTTTGGAGCTAATCTTCGTCCCAGTTTCGCACTCGAATTCAAATTCAGGAGCATTGTCTCCAGGTTTGAATTTGACTTCATCCGAAGTAACATTGGCGAAATGTTGTTGTATTTGTTCAGCGGTGTCGTCGGGACGAATACCAACACCGTTGCACCATGTACAGATCAGTTGTCTATCAGCAAGTTGTAAAGTCTTGTCGTGGGCAAGCTTGTGTAGAGTCTGAGCTGCGGTTAGATCATCGGTTGCACTTGTTGCGATTGTCAAGTTTGATGCAAACCGCACAGCCGGATCATCATGTTCGCCTAATTGTTTAGCAACTTCTAATGCACTTTGATCACCAAGTCCAAAAACGCTTGCCACGTTTTCGAGAGTCAGTGTGTCCTTGCCATCTCGAAGAGCCTTGATGGTATTTTCGAGTTGCGGATTCGGATTTTGAACCCCTTCCGAATAGTCTAACATCGCTTTGCGCATCGTTGGTGTGATCGAGACCATGCGTTCTTGCATCGATTTCATGAATTGCTCTTGGCTCAATAAATCGACGTCAAACTTAACAACTTTCGAACTCAATACCGATGGCGTAAACTTCTTGGCTTTTTCTTTGTCGGAATCAACGGCTGATGCAACCTTGGTGTTGGCTATTGCCTTCTCCGGTCGCGCCATATGCACCGTTATCTTTTTGGGTTCTGGAGAGTTACACTGATACTTGGTTCCTCGAGACGGTAACTTGGGCTTATCCCGAACGACATAGTCTTCGTGGTAGGTAGAAAATTCGAGCGGTCGATTGAGCGGAATATCATTTAATCTAGCTATGCCATCATTGTCAGTGATCGCAACATAGCGGCCAATCGCTGCTGTCTCAGCAACAGGTGGATTCTTACTTGCGATTTGAGATTCCCCGTATTCTTTTGAGCTGTAGGCAAATCCAAGGAGGGTAGTTCCAAAGTCGTGCGAGTACATCTGATTTGGCCAAGTTTGCACATGTGCACCTGGCAACGGTTTTCCATCGGGACCAACAACGTGGACTTTCAGCACTCCCGCTCGTTCCATCGTCAACGTGATGTCGGTAACCTTTTTTGATGCAATTTGATCTCGATCAATGTCGAATATTTGCCCCTTGGCCATCACGTTTTGTTCCCATTGGTCCGTCAGCCAGCCTCGGCACAGTGCGATAAGCTGAATCGATTCACTTGGCGGTAGCGAGGCGAATTCAAACGATCCGTCGGCAGAGATGGTTGCTTCGTCCGTCCAACTCACTGCTGGGGTTTCTATGAATGATGGGCCAAGAGGCTTGGGGACGCAAAAAGCCATGACCTTGCCCTGCTCGATCGGGCGGGGCACATTGTCAGCCAGTTTTCCACTGAGAGTCATGCCCGGTTGTACTACGATTTCGCGTTCGAAGATTTGATCCTTTGCACAGATGAGTTCGACGGGTTCACTGAAAAGATGTTTTCCGTTGGCATCTGGCACAACCAGCATTGTCTGTGTACTGCCAACTGCCAGGCTCCCAGAGTGCAGTTTTCCATCTTCCAGTTTCCAAATCTCGCTGTCCCAACCAGGCATTAAATTCGCAAACTCTCGTATAGGAAGGTCCTCGGGACCTCGACAGGTTAACGTAACTTGGCAACCTCGCTCAATTATGCGAGTAAAATTCTTAACAGCGACGTCTACTTCGATATTTCCCAAAGATATGTATTGCTCGTGCTTACAGCGAAAGATTAGTGTTGTAGGCGTTAGTCCCTGCCCATCTTCAAAACCAAAATTAACGGGATATTCGACGTTAACTTCGCCATTCGCATCGGTGACATACTCGGTTTTAGGAGCAACGTTGGTTGGCCAGCCATAGCCTGAGGATGGATCCTCTTTGCAGCGCATTCCGGCCGCCGTTACCAGCACACCTTGGACGGGCTTGCCCGCTTCATCCATGAATCGCCAGTTAAATTTCTTCAATTCGACTGAGTTGCTCTGGCTATTGCGATCGTCGACTGCCAAGTTGCTTCGAGTCAGCACAACAACTGTGGGAAGAACGCACGCTCCCAGCAAGAGTAAAGTGAAAACGGAGGTTCGCGATGGCCGACGAAAAAAGCTTCGATTTGGCGTTAGAATGGTTACAAGTCTAGCCTTGATATCCTTTAGCGCTCCAGTGACAGCTAGTGCAGGCGTCGACTTGCCAGATTCAGACTCACGAGTCAGCATGTCGATAATCGCCTCCGCGTAAACGCGAGGAGAATTGGCTGAGTCGGATAGAACGGCTTCGTCACAGCATCGCTCTCGCTCGAGTCGCAATCGTTTGTTTGCGATCCAAACTAACGGTTGAAAGAAAAATAGTGCCTGCACCAAATTCTGCAAGTGATTGACCGCTGCGTCCCATCGGGACACGTGCGCCAACTCGTGAGCAATCATGGACCGACATTTTTCCCGCGAACAACTCGTAGAAAAATCTGAAGATAGGTAGATATCGCCGCCAAGCCAACCCCATACAAAAGGTTGGGCTGCGAAGTCAACTTCATACAACTTGGGCAGCTTCTTAATGCCCGAGGTGCGAGCCAACTCGATAAGAATTTCTTGCATTTCCGCGCACGCTGCGATGCGAGATCGGACGATCCTTCGATGAGTCACCCATATCTTTACCGCCATGATCAGAAGAAATGCGACAACTCCTGTCAACCAAGCTAAAGCTAACCAATGCTGCGGACTAAGGGCGACAAGCTCAGTTTTCGTTTTCGGCTGTTGCTTAACCGATCCAGTCTCAGTGCGGGAGGCGATTAGCTCCCCGATGGTCGGAGTAGTGTTGGTTGTGCCAGGTGAAGCGGCAACGTGCAATTCTTCTATCCCTGGCGTTTTTTTCCCGACTATACCAACCTGTTCGGAATTACTCGATCGAGTATCCGTAATCTGCTGACTGGGCAATACAGGCAGCGGGAAAGAGACGATTGGCGGTGTTAAGCATTTGGCGACAACCAGCAACCACAGCATATATCGCCAGTGGGCGCTTGCTCTACGCAATAGGACACAGGCTATCATGACGATCAAAAAAACGACGCCGATTTGCAAGCTTTGATTGAGCAGAATTCCAGAAATTGCATTTAACAGTGAGTTCATGAGAGACCTCGAATTCAATTTGCCGTTAAGGTTGTTTCAATATGGATGATCGCCATCGCGCTCCACGCACGAAAAAGATCATTACTTTTGCTTGTCTTGTTTTTCGACAAGCTTCTTAAGCTCTTCCAGATCAGACCCCTTCAACTTGCTATGATCGGCCAAATGCAGAATCAATGGCAGTGGATCGCCGCCGAAAAGACGCTCGACGAAATCGCCCACTGTTCTCTTAACGACTTGCTCGCGCTTGACTGCCGATGAGAACAGGTGTGCTTTACCTTGCACCACGTGCGTGCAATAGCCTTTCTTTTCAAGTCGTCGCAGCAACGTCTGAACTGTTGCGTAACCGATGGAACGGTCCTTAGGCAAAGCGTCATGAACGCCTTGGACAGTTATTGGCTCAAGCTCCCAAAGCAATCTGAGAATTTCGGTTTCGGCTGAACTCAATGCGGGCAGGGATTTCGTCATGGCTTTACTCCTCGTACGAATGTACAACTCAGAATATCGTACGTTTGTACGACGTGTCAAGCAGAAAAATGAGAATTAATACAGGTTGTTGGCGAGGCCCTGCTTTGCTCCTGAACGTCTTGCTGAGTCCTGATCCGCAGCATTATCACGTTGATCCGGCAGCGAAAGGGCTAGCTACTAATGACTTCATTCCAGCAATCGCGTTGTTTACGCCAGTCTGGCTCGAGCGCTATTGGTTGAATACGACGAAGACACAAAACGTCTCGCCCGCCAACGATGCGAATCAAAAAAAGGAGTCGCTCTTGAAGGTCCGGAGCCAGCAACCTTAAGTTCATTATTTGAGTTACCCTGGCACGAGTGACATGGCCAAGTGTGGCGATCTCTGCATAGTCGTGGACATGGCCTTGGCGGATGAGGTCTTCGTAGTAGATCGCGAGTGCCATGTAGCGAGTGATGCGAGGCAAGCGGCCTTTGGGACGTTCGGGAGCTGTCGGCGGTAGCCCTTCCACCATGGCGATGTGCTTGCCGACTCGCTTCTTGTGAAAGGTGGCTCCTACTTGGATTTCGTCGCTCATGCTCGTGCCTCCTCAAGATCTTTGGTTGCATGCTCGGCACGCTTCTTTATGCCGATCGGGTTGAAGGTGATGGTAACGCGTCCAGATTCGCCGTCGTAGTCAACTTGTTTGATAACAACTTGTACCAAGCGGATCTGATCGCGAAGCGTCATCGATTCCCAGATTGGATCGAAGGTGGTCATCGCGGTCTCGACATCCTGCTGGGTAAGCAAGTTGTTACTGATCTTCTTGATGTCGCTTAGCACGGTGTTGATCCGGCGCTCGTTGTGAGCGATTCGTTCTTGCAAGTCGGCCAACCGGGCGATCGCTGGCGAGTCGGTCTCTTTTGGACGGATCAGTGCGGTGGTCTTGCGGATCTCGCTATTCCAACGCGCGGTGTCGCGTCCTAGGGCCAATCGTTCGTCTTCGAGTTGCTTGAGCTGGCCCTTCATCTTGTCGGCGACACTGGTGACTACGTCCTGGATCAGTTCCGGCGCGTAACCAATCTTCTTAATCTGCTCGATGACGAAGTCCTCGATCTGCTTAGCGGGTATCGACTTTGACGGACAGGTATGCCAACCACGCTTCTGAGCGGAAGTGCAGACGTAATATCGATAGCGTTTGTTGCCGCCCTTTGTCGTATGGTTTGGAGTCATGGCACAGTCGCAGCAAACGCAACGAACTAGTCCTTTGAGCAAGGCACCGAATTTGTTTCGAACCATGATTCCACCGGTTCGACCGTTGTGCTTCAGTTGCTTCTGAACCTTCTCCCAAAGCTCAATCGGTACGATCGCGTCGTGTTCGCCTTCATGGATCTCATCCTTGTAGCGAACTTTGCCAAGGTACGCGACGTTCGTGAGCAGCTTGAACAGCGAACTCTTGTCGAAGTGGCGGCCACCGCGTTCTTTGCCGCTCTTAGTAACCGTCAACTTGTTCTTCCATCCTCGTCGATCAATTTCTTTGATTGTCTGAATGATCGACTGGCACTCAAGATACAGCTCGAAGGTTCCACGGACCTGTGCGGCCTCGTCTTCGTTGACCACAATCTTGCGACCCTCGCGATCGTTGTCGTAACCGAGCGGAGCCTAGAAAGACGGGAGGCCGGAGACCGGAGGCAGGAGGAAGAGTTAGAATCTTTTGATCGTGTTTGGGTATTTGTCATTTTTGGCTTTAATTGGGGAATAGAGATGAGGGACCACAAGAAACTGAGAGCGTTCGAGTTGGCAGATGAGCTTGTGTTATCGATCTATCGATTGACGGCTGGATTCCCGACTCAGGAACAATACGGACTGACGTCACAGTTGAGGCGGGCTGCGGTATCGATCGCGTCCAACATCGTGGAAGGTTCAGCGAGAAATGGTCTCGCTGACTACATTCGATTCCTTGATATGTCCTATGGATCGTGCCGCGAAGTTGAGTACCAACTTTCACTTGTGGATCGACTCGGATTTGCCAAACAAGAATCCGTGCAGCCCGTTCTCGTACAAGCCGAGGAAACCGCCAAGGTCCTAAATGGCCTG
The DNA here is from genome assembly GCA_040080875.1 of Pirellula sp. Classification (GTDB taxonomy): domain Bacteria; phylum Planctomycetota; class Planctomycetia; order Pirellulales; family Pirellulaceae; genus JBKCUI01. Next base: position 1,155 of record JBEBHM010000413.1, on the reverse strand, counting down.
ATTCGATCACTGAGGAACAGGCCCGAGTCGTGAGTCCGGGAATCGAAAATATGAAAGGTATTGATTCGATCATACTTCTTCCCTCCCGCCTCCGGTCTCCGGTCTCTCGCCTTACCGAAAGAAGTGAAACCCGTTGATGTTCTTTTGCCCTGTGACGACTCGGGCGATGGCCGTGAGTGTCTTGTATTGAGTGCCTTCGAACTCAAATGAATTTGGTCGCACCATGACTTGGATACTGCGACCCTTGTAGTTCTTGACCAAGTTGGCCCCTGGCAATGGAATCCGATTGTCGGCGGGCGGCGAAATCGTAGTCGTTGCCGTGTCCAGCGTTTCCGTGGTAGCCGGCCTATTCACTCGTGGCAGCGACGTTCTTATGTCTGTCTCCATCGCGATCTGGTGAGCCAATCGCCGAGCGCGTTCGGAGATGTCTCCTTCCGCGTTGGCTTGTAGTTTCCAAGTGATCCGTTTGATTAGCCACTGTTTGTTGCGTGCGTTGGTGTCCTCGCCGAACACTTCGTGGTACCGATCGCGAAGCTCCGACACGGTCATATGCCGGAGCGTTGCGACCTCTTTGGCGACGTTGATTGCCATTGAAAGCTCTCCTTTTTGAAAAAGACCTATCGATCGTTAACTCGACTGGTCACAGAGAGCACTGGTTTGGCAGGAACCTCATGGCAAGCTGTCTCGAAATCTGTGTCGAAATCGCGATCCTCGTGATCGATTGCGAACTGTTCGCTTTGCATGTAGCGTATGACGCCATCCGCAAGCAGCGAAACGAGCTCAGCTCGCAGCTCGGTTTCATTCATCTCGTCTACAGCGCGGACCTTCGGCATAGCAATCTCCCAACAGAGGCAATGTGAAGCCCGAAATCACCGGTTTCTACGAACTAGCCGTCGATTTGATTAACAACCGGGTATCGAGCGAGACCGAAAGAAACAGGTCCCTATCTGTAGGGTTACACGCAAACTAGGCGAGTGGACGAAGGGAATGGGCGAAAAACTTGCAAATTTACCTTAGCTCGGAATCGGCATTGACCCGCTACCGTTTACACGTGTAATCTGTAGGCATACAAGCTGTAGGAGGCTTTCATGCAGATTTCGGATGCTGAATGGGTAGTCATGAATTTGATCTGGAGTTCCTCTCCGATCGAAGCTG
>JBEBHM010000412.1:0-7658 GCA_040080875.1 Pirellula sp. | reverse complement strand
CAGCAATCTCTCGAACCGCCACTGCGTCCAAGTCCATCGCCGCGCCCAGGAGCGATGCCTTAACGCTTCTCAGCACACTCCAGCGCGAAGCGCGCTTATTGGATCTGGTGTGCGAATCCATCGACGAGTACAGCGATGCACAAATCGGTGCAGCGGCTCGCGACGTATTGCGAGACTCGCGAAAAACACTTGATCGAATGTTCGGCCTCAAGCCGCTGCTCGTTTCCCGCGAAGGAGATACGATCGAGATCCCTGCTGACCATTCTCCGATGCGATGGCGCATCGTCGGCAAAGAATCATCCCGCCAAGGCACGTTGAGTCATTGTGGTTGGCAAGCCACCAAAACAGAATTGCCGCAATGGTCCGGAAATGCCGACGATGCACTGGTCATTGCCGCGGCAGAAGTTGAAACTTGATTTGCAACTATTCTCGATCGTCGAAGCCATGAATGGTACCGTTCCGCATGTCCCGTCCCCACTTAGCCGGATCGCGGTTCGTTCTTTTGGCCGATTGCATTTCGGATTGATGGAAATATCCGAAGGCCAACCGAGCTGTTATGGTGGAATCGGATTGATGATTGACGACGCGGTAACCATCCTGAGGGTCAGTGCGAGCCCTGGTCGGTCGGCAATCGAAACCTCAAGTCGAATAATCTCGGCCGACGACTATTGGAAGCCACGAATTCAGTCCCAGTTGGCGGCTTGGGAAAAAATGCGATCGCATCCGACAATTGCCTCGCTCGCTCTCGATCAAGCACCGATACCGCATTGCGGTCTAGGATCGGGAACCCAAGTCGCATGCACGGTCGCGGCATCCTTGTTGGCGAGCGAGTATTTGAGTGGACCGAACGGTTTGCGAACACAAAAAGTGGTCGCCGAAATGGGTCTCGCCCAACTCATTCAAAACGAGATAGACTGTACGGGAGCAACAGACTCCGTATGTCCGCGCGAACTCATCGCGCAACTAAGCCATCGAGGCAAACGTTCGAACATCGGATTATGCGGTTTTCTCGAAGGTGGTTTTATCTACGACCGTGGGCGCACTTCGCCCACATCGGAAACGGCGCCAGTTCATCGGACCATGCGTGTTTCATTTCCGGACGACTGGCCGATCATCTTGATCTGTTCCAATGCGTTTTCAGGCGATTCGGGGGCTGCAGAATCCTCGATGTTTGAACAATGCTCTACCCAACCGAATCCCAACCGAGACCGAATGCTGGAGTTGGTCGAGTCCGAGCTATTGACCGCGCTGGCTAATCATGATTGGCCAACCTTTAGCCAGTGCATTGGACGATATGGACGTATGGCAGGCCAAGTTTTTGAGACAGCCCAAGGTGGCCTATATCGAACGCCAGCCATCGCGAGCACGGTCGAAGCAGCGAATTCGCTTGGCCTCTCTAGCGCTACTCAAAGCAGTTGGGGGCCGACGGTTTGCGCTGTCGCGCAGGATCCGGCGCATTCGCGGTGGTGTGTGGAACGTCTTCGCACCATGTTGCCCCACGCGGCCATTCGCTCGGTGCACGCTGCCAACGTTCCTGCTCAGGTAGAGTGGTCATGACCTACATCGGTCGACTGGCCCCGTCGCCAACGGGAGCACAGCATGTCGGTAACGCCCGAACCTACCTGGCTGCGTGGCTCTTGTGTCGACAAGCTCAAGGCAAGATCCTTTTGCGAATCGAGGACTTGGACACGCCGAGAACAAAAATCGGGGCCACGGAGCAAGCCATCGAAGACCTTCGATGGCTCGGACTGGATTGGGATCAGCACTCCAGTGCATCTCTGTTCACAACTCAATCCGATCGCGAATCGCGATATACAGAAGTACTGGACGAATTGAGACGGCTCGGGCTGGTTTATCCTTGCACTTGCACACGAAGCGAAATCGAAGGAGCCTCGAGCGCTCCACACGAATCGATTCTAGATGGCGTGGTTTACCCCGGTGCCTGTTCGTTTCGTTCGCCTATCGACCACCGGGCATTGGACGAAAAAGGCATCGCGTACGCATGGCGGTTTCGCGTGCCCGAAGGAGCACGCCTATTTTGGGATGGAAAATATGGAGAGCAAACGCTCGATGCCAAGCGATATTTGGGGGATTTCGTCGTGGCTCGCAGCTATGGGGTAACGGCTTACCAATTGGCCGTGGTCGTGGACGATCACGATTACGGTATCAACCATGTCGTTCGAGGAAACGATTTGATTTACAGCACGTACCGGCAAATGGCCCTCTACGAATCGCTCGGCTGGGAGCCGCCATGTTGGCTGCATTTGCCGTTAGTGGTCGGCAAAGATGGTCGCAGGCTTGCCAAAAGACACGGCGACAGTCGGCTTTGTCATTATCGTAAACAAGGTGTTGCACCCGAGCGAATCGTGGGGTATCTCGGTCAATCTTTAGGAATCCAGTGCTCTCAGCTTGCAACTCCGCATGACTTGCTTGCGCTGATTGAGCACGATCGCGTCTGGGTTCTGCGGTCATCGATGGAAGCGATCGTGTTTGACGGCTTCTAAATCCGCCTATGCGTTGCACTCATTGTTGGGGTAGTGGAGGTTGTTAAACCTCCCAGATTACAGGGATCTTTGACAAGATCCACTACCTTCAACCCCTAAAGCATGGATTAAAGACGCACCAAGTAGCTGATGGTTGCGATTTATCTCAATGCCTAAACATTCGCAGGTTGAACCTGCGGGATTCACACTGCGTGAAATTCGCTCACCCGGAAGAGTCGTGGGACGAGCGGCTGGCAAAGTAAAAAATGGCACCGGTCGCAAATGTTGCCAGGCACAAATAGAGCCTGATTCTCTGAGCTTCAGACTGCGAGGCGACAATCAAAAGCAAAATCGCCCCTCCCACATAAGTGGCTGTGGCCATATGTTCGTACCACCGAACGGGCTTAGGCGATGTGAAGCCGGTTTTGGCAATCCAGATACTCGAGACCGCCAACGCACCGCATGCAGTCAACGTGAGACCAAGGTAGCTGATGATCCCTTCGATCGTCGAAAACCAAACGACCAAACAGCTCAAGGCGGCTTGAATTGCTATGGGGCGTCGGGTGCTTTGGCTAGGCCAGTGAACGAGTTGTGGCAACCACCCATCGCGAGCCATTTGCGCATAAACCATCGGCCCTGTTGCCATCATGGATAGCACGCTCGTCAACGCCGACAAAATAATGGCGACTCGCATGATCATCGACAAGGATTCACCGCCGATATGCTTGGCTACCACCGGCACAAAGCCTTCCCCCGCAGCCACGATTTCCGTCGCGCTCAATCCGTAAAGAAACACCGCGTTCAAAAGCAAATACAAAATCATCACCAGCACGCAAGATATCCACATCGAGAGTGCCACAAGTCCTTTCGACGACTCCTGTCGATCGTCTATATCGCCAGCCAGGTAAATGCTTGCATTGAATCCCGTGTATGCAAGCGAAACATAGAATAGCTGGACCAGCATCAAACCAAGTGTGGCAGGATCGGCCAGCCGTTCCATCAACGAACGTGGCAACTCCGAACTGCTTGACGGCATGACCAGCATCCCGTCGCTTGGAGTCGAAAGGATGAAAGGAATACCGATCGCCAAAAAAACTGAGAAGCACAGAAGCTTGACCGCAATGACTGCATTGTTAAACCCCGTGCCTATCCTGAGATGGCATGCATGCAAAATGCCGGCTAATGCAATGGCTAGCGTTGCGACAATTTTCTGCCACAGTGCTTTGGTCATCGGGTCGACGGTTGCCAGATCAACCACATAGTTTCCTAGCAAAAGAGCCGTTACCGCAATGGGAGCGGTAAATCCAGCGATAATCGACACCCATCCGGCGACAAATCCAATGCCAGGATGAACACAACGAGACAGGTAAGTGTACTCGCCGCCGGATACCGGTAGTCGACTTGCCACGGAACCATAGGCTACAGCACCACAAAGTGCATGAATCCCACCCACCAGCCAGACAATCAACACCAGTCTTGCATCGTGTAGAGAGGAGAGAGAATAGAAGCTATTCACGTACACGCCAGCGCCGATCATATTCCCAACGATCAAGCAAACGAGCGTCAACAATCCCAGATGGGTTTTGGCAATCGGCTTGAAGACGGCTGTGGTGGGGAGATCATTGCGCGGATTCAAACCAAGTCCCATTGGGATCGCTTTCATGCAAACGCGGACAGTCAGCTCCGGGTAGTCGGAGATTGGGAAAAAGTGATTCGATAGCGTGTTGTATCCTCGACGCTGCTCAGTGTGCAACAACCGCCGCAGGGTTACCCATATTAACATTGGCGGCGTGTTGCCATTGCTGTCGGCTCCTATTTCTTGCTATTTAACAGGCTGAAGCGTAGGGAAAATCTGGACAGAAACGTACATGGAAGCTTGTGCAATTCAAGGCAACCGCATTGCATACGGCGCGAACGAGGCGCTGCGAGCAGTGTTCTGCACTCGCTTCATCGATTGGAATCGTTTCTTCATGAGCGCATGGAGCTTGCTGCTGGTGCTTTCAATCGGTTGCGCCTCGCAAAAATTTGCGCAGATGCGGACGACTCCGTTCAACCCGCTTACGGAGAGCCTGAGCCTCATGTCGAGAGGTGGGCCGCAAGTCACACCTCGCACCATGACTCTTCTGAGGCACTATGCGCTTTTGGATGCTTACAAGAAAGATCCGGAAGACTGCTTGGTTCAACTGCAAGAGTTGGTAATCGACGAAAAGGGAGCCGAAAAGGTTTATGCCATCTCCGAACTTGCCTATACCATTGGCAAAAGGGCGGAAAAGGACGACCTCGAGGGACACGCCTTGGACATGTACACGGTGGCAGTTAGCAATGCGTATTTGTACCTGTTCAGTCCGGAATTGGATGTGTCGAGAAACCCATACGATCCGCAATTTCGAGGCGCCTGCGATTTGTACAACTCGTCCCTCGAATCCACTTTGAGATTAGTCAATCGCCAGGGCAATCTTCGTCCCGGCAATAGCTATCGGATCGCGACCTCCAAGAAGGACTATGACGTCCAAGTCATCTCGCGAGGGTCGTGGCGGGATGCGGATTTTGAGCAGCTCAAATTCTGCAGCGATTTTCAAGTGAAAGGGCTCGATACGGCCAACGTTAGCTATGGCGTGGGTGTTCCGATGATCGCTGTTCGGCAAACACACCAAGGCAACAGCCCAGCAGAAAAATTTTATCCCGAGGGATTGTCCTTTCCCGTGACCGCACTCTTGCGAGTCACTTCGCCGACGATCCATGTGGCCAAAGGATCTCAATTTCGTCATCCATGCGTGTTGGAACTGCATGACCCACTCGATTCCACGGATATCGACCTCAATGCACGACTGGTGCCACTCCAGTCCGATCTAAGCACTCCCTTGGCTCATTTTTTGGACAACCCCAAGTTTCGCGAGCAAACCAACAGCACGATTGGGTTTTTCGATCCCAACAAGACCGAAAAGCTGCGAGGTGTTTACATGCTCGAGCCATACGACCCCAATCGAATTCCTGTCGTGATGGTGCATGGTCTCTGGTCCAGCCCAATGACCTGGATGCCCATGTTCAATGATCTACGGTCCTTTCATGAATTGCGACGCAATTATCAATTCTGGTTTTATCAGTATCCCACCGGGCAACCGTTTTGGGTCAGCGCCACCCAGATGCGAAGCGACCTATTCGAGCTGCGCAAGGCGTTGGACCCTCAAGGAGTGCATCCCGTCCTTGACGAAATGGTTTTGGTTGGTCACAGCATGGGCGGATTGGTTTCACGGATGCAAACCATCGAGAGCGGCGAAGAGTTCTGGCGAATCTTAAGCGACGAACCATTCGAAGATGTCAAAGGTGAGGAGGTGGAGCGACAACGACTGGCTGCAGCATTGTTCTTTCACCCAAACAACTCGATCAAGCGAGTGGTCACGATCGGAACACCTCATCGAGGCAGCGACTACGCGAACGACTATACACGTTGGGTTGGTAGGAAATTGATTCGCTTGCCTAACAGCATTACGGAAATGGGCAACTCGCTCATACGGCAAAATCCGCAAACATTTCGCAATACAGAACTGCTGACCACGACCACGAGCATCGATTCACTAAGTCCAGAGTCACCGATATTCCCCACGATGCTGCGGGCAAGAAGAGCCCCGTGGGTGACTTATCACAATATTATTGGCGTGGTGCGAAAATCAAATTGGTTTAGTAGAGATACGGAATCAAGCGACGGTATAGTCGGCGTCGAGAGCGCCCAAATGGACGATGTTGCCAGTGAAATCATGGTCGAATCCAAGCACCAGGACAACCACCGCAGCGCGCGCGCTATCTTCGAGGTCCGGCGCATTCTGGTCGATCATCTGCGCGAGGTCGCTTCGGAGCCTGCGTTGGCCGGTCTTCTGAGCGTGCCTGAGACTTGGAAGAAAGCAGGACGCAATCGCGTCGCTCAGTGGGAGCTGACTCGCGATCCGGCTTTGGTCGCTCGGAACGAACCTGCGGTGACGAGTCCTGCTACAATCTCGTTTTCTGATTCCTACGTGCGATCGGCATCCGCCGTGGCGCCCTTGCCCTTCCCGCCCAAGCCAGACAGAAAACTGCGGCTGCCACCGATCTACCGAATGCCACCTTAGATCGATTTCGATTCATGAGACTTCTTTCCCAGTCTGCTCGCTTCGTTCTCATCGGATTGGTGCGATTTTATCAGCGAGCGATTAGCCCATTGTTGGGAAGCAATTGTCGGTTCACGCCTACTTGTTCGCAGTACATGATCGAAGCCGTCGAAAAGTACGGCGTGATTCGCGGCGGATTCAAAGGCGTCTTGCGCATTTGTCGCTGCCATCCATTCCGTAAAGGCGGGTACGATCCCCCCTAACTGATGTAATCGAGTTGCTCCGCAACTCGGTCGGTCCGGCCCTAGCTACGTCAGAATTTTTCGACAGTACGAGGTGACTTCCGGCAGAAGTCACCCACGGTTAGAGTGCCGTGAACCCAAATCAGATCATCGTCACAACGCGGGTGCTGGCGACGTAATCGTGCAAGCACTTTCTCGACGCAGAGAAGATGAAAAGCAAGTCGACTAGTCCAAAGAAAGGTATGAAGGAGAAAAGCACGCGAACCCAGTTCCGCAAGACAACAGCTTGGATGAACCCAGGCAGCCTACCAGTCTCACTAACGATTCGGATCATTAGCAATTTCTTGCCGATCGTTTGCCCCGATGATGCTAAGAGATACCATTGACCCAATACAAATATGGTTGGACTCAATCCGAACACCAGCAGAAGTATGGGGTTGAACTCCTGATGGCGTTGAACCGATCCGAAAGGATTTTCCATGCCCCCTAGTTTCGCGGTCAGCACGAGCAAGAAGAAGCCTAGCACCCAAGACATCATTAGAAGTATGCCATCAACGATGCTTGCGATTAGTCGAGCTGAAACGGATGCTAGTGGGAAACCTTGGAAGTCCATTTGATTCAACGGTACGAACGATTCCCGTCTCGCAAGTTCGACTAGTTCTTTGTCGCTTAGGTTGCGATTAAATTCAGATTTGCGAGTCTCCTGGGGTGCTTTTGGCGCCGACAGTTCAGGCTCTTGTTCTAAAAGCGCCAACGCGCGAGCAATTCGTTCCGGCGTCGCTTCCGGTACAGTAATTTGCTGTCCGCAATGGCGGCAATCCACTTCGGTACCGACGGCTTCGCTATCTGCG
>JBEBHM010000411.1:0-7659 GCA_040080875.1 Pirellula sp. | reverse complement strand
TTCTATTTCGGAGGAGTTGTTTAAGGTTCAGCGGGGTTCTGGCTCGCAACCCCTGCCCACAGAAACTAGAGAATCTCTGGATTTCTCCACGCTTCAGCAAATGTCGACGGAAGATTTGTTGGCGATTGCAAGTGTGGAGTCCATTGCCGACGCCGCGACATTGGACAGGCAAGAGTTGATCTTTCAAATCCTGAAAGCCAGGATGCTTTCATCGGGCATACTCTACGGAGAGGGGACTTTGGAGATCCTGGCAGACGGCTTTGGTTTTTTGCGATCATCGAGTCACCATTATGTATCTTGCCCAGATGACATTTATATCTCTCCATCTCAAATACGCAGGTTTGGACTTTCGACTGGCATGACCATTTCGGGTCAAATCAGACCTCCCAAGGAAAACGAGCGCTATTTTGCTTTGTTACGGGTGGAAGCTATCAATCACCGCAATCCGAACGAAGCCCGATCCCGCAAGCCGTATGACACGCTCACGCCACTTCATCCTAGGGTCCGAATTGTGCTCGAGACGACGCCCGACGTGGTGGAAACTCGCGTGGTGGATTTGATCGCACCGATCGGATTCGGACAGCGAGGATTGATCGTTTCGCCTCCACGTTCTGGCAAGACGATCCTGCTTCAGAAGATGGCCAAGGCTGTCTTGCACAACTTTCCCAAGGCGTACGTCATCATGCTCTTGATCGATGAACGTCCTGAGGAAGTAACCGATATGCAGCGTGAGGTTCGTGGTCCCAAGTGCGAAGTGGTCAGTAGCACATTCGACGAACCGGCTTCGCGACATATCCAAGTCAGTCAAATGGTATTGGAAAAGGCCAAGCGTCTTGTTGAGGATGGCGTGGATGTGATCATTTTTTTGGATTCGATCACTCGGCTCGCGAGGGCATGGAATGGCGAATGTCAACAATCAGGAAAGATCATGACTGGCGGGTTGGACGCCAATGCAATGCAAAAGCCCAAGTCGTTTTTCGGTGCTGCACGAAAACTCGAAGAGGGCGGTTCGCTTACCATCATTGCGACGGCACTGGTTGGCACCGGGAGCAAGATGGACGACATCATTTTCGAAGAATTCAAAGGCACGGGCAATCTTGAGATTGTATTGGACCGAACTTTGGTAGATCGGCGAATCTGGCCTGCGATCGACATCAATCTATCCGGCACGCGGCGCGAGGAAGCGCTGATGGACCCCATGGAGTACCAGCGGGTGTCCATATTGCGCAAGAGTTTGGCCGATACCAATTCGGCAGACGCGATGGAGATGTTAGTACAGAAACTTTCCAAGACAAAATCGAACGCCGAGTTCTTGCTGGGCATTCGGCACATGTAACAACAGTGAAGCGATGCCAATCAAAATGGAATCATCCCAAGCCACCGCACTTCGCGAACAAGGACCACCGCAGATCGCCCCACAACGGATCGCTATTGTGGTTTCGACTTACAACCATCGCATAACCGACAAGCTCTGCAAAGCAGCGGTTGAGACGTTGCTCGCAGCAGGAATTCACGACGATCTCATTCACATCCTCAAAGTACCCGGAGCATGGGAATTGGTATTTGGAGCGCAGCAGGTCGTACAGCACCCTGCGTATAGTGGGGTAATCACGCTAGGCGCTGTCATACGTGGAGAAACGACGCACGACCAGCATATCAATCGCGCGGTGAGCATGGGGTTGATGGAATTGTCTATTCATCACAACAAGCCGATTGCGTTCGGTTTGCTCACCGTCAACACGCTGGAACAAGCCATTCAGCGGAGCGGTGGAAACGTAGGTAACAAAGGTGAGGAAGCGGCAACAGCACTTCTCGAATGTCTCAAACTATCCAAAGAAGTCGTGACGTAATTCTGTAGAAATCCCATATTCAAGATCCAATCCGGAGATCTTCCCACTTTTCAATCTGAAGCGTTAAAGTGGTCGCACCTCAGCATGACTCCGGATAGTCGCACTCGGCAAGCTCGGCAAGAGCGACCCACGGCCCAACGCCCTCATCATTACCCACATCTCATTTGATTTAATCGTACTCGTACTCAATGAAATGGGACTCGTACTCATGCGAGCGAGATTTGAGATTTTGCAAATGATGCAGTTCTTTACAGTTGCAACACTCACAAGGCTTGTGAGACTTGTCGCCAGTCGTCGACTCGCGTTCTGGGTTTGCGATCGATAGTACCGCAGTGCAATAGCTCTTGCTCAGCGATATAATCGAGGCAGACTTTGACGGCATCGACATCCCATTGTGTTCCAGCACCTTGTTTCAAGATCTCGACGGCCCTGTCTTGACCCAGAGCAGTTCGATAAACTCGCGACGAACTCATTGCATCGAATGCGTCCGAGACGGCCAAGATGCGAGCCATGAGCGGGATTTCGTCTCCAGCAAGTCGGTGCGGGTAGCCTGCACCATCGATTCGTTCGTGATGATACAGGACACCTGGCAAAGCGAACTTTAGTTTCCCAAGCTCTTCAAGTATTTTATGACCAATTTCTGGATGCCGCTGGATGATGACGACCTCCTCGGGAGTTAGCTTGCCTGGCTTCATCAAGACTTGGTCGGGAATGCCAATCTTGCCGATATCGTGGAGGATGCCAGCGAGATAGATTTCTTGACAGGCGGCTGCGGAGAGTTGCAATCGAATCGCTATTTCGTAACCGACGTGCGCGACACGCTCGCTATGGCCGTGCGTGTAAGGATCACGTGCCTCAATCGCGTTGCTCATCGCTCGAAGAGTGCCAAGAACCAACTGCTCACTTTCGTGAATCAAAACGTTGCTGTTCCCATCCGACAGTAGGTACTCAGCCAGTTCGTGAAGCAATTCGGCGTCGCCAGCGTGAAAACCAGATTCGGTTACGTCGCCTGTGTGCACCGATTTTCGGTGATTGATCGCCACGACGAACCCGATCGGTTCCGTTTCTCCTATCGGAACGACAATACAGGAGTGCACGGTTGCGCTGGGGAGAGCTATCGAGACCTGATTGAGGATCGTGGCGTCACCTGCCATAGGTTTCTGGATTCGAGGCATCAATGCTCGGATATCTTCCATTGTCCAAATGGAACGCCCCACGGTCACGGGTTCAAGCCCATAATTCTCGAGATTAATATCGTGGTAGAGGAAGATGGCGATGGCTTCGGCGCCGATCATTGTCCGAAGCGACTCCATCGACTGCCTGGATTGTTGACCGATGCTTCGTTTTCGGATAGCGCGCTGAGAGTTTAGTTGCCGAAGCCATTCGCGTTCCCTAAAGGATCTGTTCAGATCGTCTTCCACTCGAAGCAGTTGATGATTGTGAGTTTCTATCTGGGTGCCGCGTTGAACAGCAAGGGCTGCCAACTGCAATATTTTCTGAGCGGAAGATATGCATGAAAGAAGACAGCCGATGGCAACCCAATCGTGCAGAGGAGGGCTGACTAATGGCACAGCGAATAGAATGCGGTTTGCGTCCAGGCATAACACCGATTCTCTCTTGGTACTACATGCTAGTCTCGCGACTTGCCTGGTCTCCATACCTCCCGCTCCGCTAGGCAAAGGGAGGCTACCTGATGCACTTTCGATATACGGCAAGCAGTCCGTGCCCAGCAACTGGGCAAGGTCATCGCATTGTCGCGAGATGCTTGCGGGTGTCATCATAGAGTTAGATTGATTTCAAGTTTTGTCTTTGACTTTGCTTGACTTTGCAAAAACGGGGAACGCCGAAACATATGTTTCAAAACAGAACCCTGTTTGTGGTTTGCCGTGCCCTGGGTGGAGAATGCAGTGATTTGGGCCTTTCAGCTCGTTCTGTATGGATTGTTCCGGTTGTAACCCGCGAACTAATTGTCCCCTAGTCGATGTAAATTGACCTCATTTCAGTTGCCGGGATGCAACACATAATGTTTCCGTTAATGAACTTGCACTAGAACCATCGTGTCGGGAAGAGGGTTTGGGGGTGTGTGCTCCAGGAATAACAATGGATTGAAGAGTCATCGCCATTTTTTGGGTTCATTTAGTGATTCAGGGCACGCGAACTGCGAAACCTGCTTGCATGAACACCCATCCCATCAATCGGATCGTCGAGAATCGCCGATCAAACGCCGTCATATTCATCGTTGCCACCCTGGCGCTTTTTGTGCTCAAACCGCTGCTGGGTCAACTCGTCGAGTCGACAGATTGGCGGCGTACCGCACAAGGCTGGGAGTACGCTCATGCCATCCAAGCAAGCGCCTCGGCCAACTTCATGGATCGGGCGGCAGTACCACATAACCAAGTCGACGGGACGACGGGGCTCGCGATCGTTGGAAAATGGAATCGAATCGTTCTCCCGATCGCTGTCTGCATGTTCTTTTTGACCTTCTGTTGGTGGTTGCTAATAGGCGTACAAAACCGAGGTATTGTTCGCCGACTGAGCCTGGCTAGCGAATAGGCAGGTTCAACTGTTTGCGGCAGAACCTACTTCAACCCCCTTGCGTTCGATTGCTCCATTTCATCAAATGTCGCATAGCGGCAACTTGGCAGAATTAAGTCATTTGAGAATTGAGCCTGTAGGTTGTCATGCAAGAGTCAGGAATCATGAGTAGCAGTCTATTTAATCTCAATCATCGGACCGCCGTCGTTATCGGAGGTACTGGCAGTTTAGGGGGCGCCATGGCGGACGCCCTGGGTGCCAGCGGAGCTCGGGTCGCAATCCTTGGTCGAAGTGCAGATCGAGGCATGCATCGCGCCGAACAAATCCGTAGGGAAGGCGGAGAAGCCGTCTTTCATTCGGCGGATGCGTTAGATCGAGAATCGCTTACGCGGGCTCGTGACATGATAGAACGATCGTTAGGGCCAGTCGAAATTCTCATCAACGCAGCCGGAGGGAATCAATCTGAGGCGACGCTTCAGCCCGGTGACGACTTCTGCCATTTGCCGCTGCCAGCATGGCAAAAAGTTTTCGACTTAAATTTGATTGGAGGCACCGTTTTGCCGTGTCAGGTGTTTGGCGAAACGATGTTGGTTCGCAACTCAGGCAGCATCATTAATATTGCTTCCATGTCCGGAATTATCCCCTTGTCTCGCGTGGTTGCTGACTCCGCCGCAAAGGCCGCAGTCATCAATTTGACTCAATTTTTGGCGCGCGAATGGGCATCGCGAGGAGTGCGAGTCAATTGCATTAGTCCGGGGTTTTTCCCGGCGGAGCAGAACCGAGGGTTGCTCTACAATAAGGACGGTAGCCTGTCACCGCGTGGGCAACAGATCATCAATCACACTCCTGCGGGTCGTTTCGGTTACTCGCATGAATTGGCGGGTGCAATCGTTTTTTTAGCATCGTCGTCGGCTTCGTCGTTTATTACCGGACACAACTTGGTCGTTGACGGCGGGTTTTCCGCGACGACAATCTAGTGCGTCTTCAATCCTTTTTTTAAGAGTTGAAGGTAGTGGATCTTGTTAAAGATCTCTGCGATCTGGGAGGTTTAACAACCTCCACTACCCAATTGTTAGCCTTGAAGACGCACGTCCTGCCAATCTTCGGGCTAGCTAGGGACATCGGGTTAGCAGTCCCGCTTGCCCGTTCGTGGATTGGGTTCCGTTCCTCGTATGGTGTTTGTTTGGAGAAAAAATGGCTCAGATTAGCGTTCGTACCGATTCCTGCGACCTCGATTTCCTCGCTCTGGGTGCTTTGGTGCATCGCTTGGACCCAGGAATCATACCGTTTCGAAAAGCCAGATCGTTTGACATTCACGTGTCGGGTGGAGAGTACAACGTTGCCGCGAATCTTGCCGATTGCTTTGGGCTGAAGACGGGTGTGGCGACGGCCATGGTCAACTATGGCATTGGCGAGATGGTTCAAACTCGCGTACGGGAAATGGGAGTGCGAACATTCTTCAAGCACTATGAACACGATGGAGTCCGCGGACCAAATATTGCGACGGTATACAGCGATCGAGGACAGGGAGTCCGGCCTCCTGTCGTGTTTTACAATCGCTCGAACGAAGCGGCTGGATTGCTCAAGCCCGGCGACTTTGATTGGAAGACCATATTCGGAGCGGGAGTGCGTTGGTTTCATTCTGGCGGAATCTTTGCAGCTTTGTCGCCAACGACTTCGGAGTTGATCATCGAAGGTATGCAGGCCGCGAAAGCTTCGGGTGCGGTAACTTCCTTTGATTTGAATTATCGGGCCAAGTTATGGAACACCCTCGGCGGTGTTGCGAAAGGCCAGGAAATGGTCGGCAAGATCGTTAAGAGCGTCGATATGTTGGTTGGCAACGAAGAAGATCTCCAGAAGAGCCTCGGAATCGAAGGCCAAGATGTCGAGTCCAAGGGAGCGCTGGACCCCGACTCGTTTTTCAAGATGATAGAGCGAGCCGTGGAGAAATTCCCCAATGTAAAGATGGTGGCTACCACGCTTCGCGAAGTTCATTCTACGAATCGACATGAATGGGCGGCTGTACTTTGGTACGACGGAAAGCGATTCGTCAGCCCAACTTGTAAACTGGACGTCGTGGATCGGATCGGCGGCGGAGATGGATTTGCATCGGGACTTATCTACGGCATGCTCACCGGCAAGACACCCGAGCAAGCGTTGCGGTTGGGCTGGGCACATGGTGCATTGATCACCACGTTCCCTGGTGATACGACGATGGCAAAATTGCCCGAAGTGGAAGCGCTAGCCAAAGGTGGTTCTGCACGCGTTCAACGATAGTTAAACGCTTTTTTCGTTCAGGTGATGGTTCTACTTTCATGCTTGATTTTGAGGGGAGTGCTTGTCACGATGATTGGATGCAAAAGAAAAGGCGATGACTATGTCAAACCACATGCATGAAAACGGACCGTTTGCGTCTCAGCAACCTAACCGAATCACTGTGAGTCTCGGCATGTTGTTATTGTCTATGTTTATTTTTGCGGCCATTTCCACAGTGATCATGTTGGCCGCACGGGTACCTATCATTGCAAACAGCCTCAATGAGTTTTTCGGACTGCCTCAATCTCCGAAATCGGACAAACCCGATCGAACCACGCATCTCCTGTTTTTGCTTTTTTGCTATACATCTCCGCTGCTGCTCGCAACATGGCTTGGACTTTTGCATTCTGCACGTGAGTACTTGGTACGCAGAACCGAAAACCCAGTTGAGTCACCTGAAACAACCAATCCCTTGGCTTAGCGTCAGGAGCTTGCCGTGAGTGATAAGACGGAGGCGGTCAAAAGGCACCTTGGTCGCGAGATTTCGGAACGTGAATTAACACACTACTCGCTCTTGGGTGTTTCCAACGATGCTAGCGTAGAGCAAATTCGCGTCGCGATCCGGGTACGCGTAGCAGCGTTCAATGCATCGGACGTCAAAAACGCTCCGGAATCAGCACAGCTTGCGGCGACCATGATCAAGCAGGCGCAAGCGGTCCTCTTGGATAATGTCAAGCGGCGGGAATACGACCTTTCCCTTGCCGTCAAACAGCCGACTATTCAACTTGCGTTGTTTCCTGACGCCGATCCATTCGCAACATTCAATCCGGCCGAGTGCCTCGTCGGTGCGGTGGCTGCTTTGCCGACAGAGCCCTTTGGAAATCCTTCGCAACGATGGCAAGAATTGAAAAGCAAGTTGCCCATTCTCGCCGAATGGGAGTCAGTGCCACCCCAAAAGCCAACCCCAACGATTCTTCTAGCAGAACCGCCTCATCCACGTGCTGATGCAGGACAGACA
>JBEBHM010001179.1:0-1985 GCA_040080875.1 Pirellula sp. | reverse complement strand
GGCAAGACGCTCCTGGCAGCCTTCGACTATCAAAGACTATCGGCGGAACTTGGCGGAAGGCCCAAACTTCTATTCATCGCCCATCGCGGCGACATTCTGGAGCAGTCTCGGGCCGCTTTTCAAGCTGTTATGCGGGATAGCGGGTTCGGCGAGCTTAATGTCGGTCTTGAGAGAGCCGACGCTTGGCAACACGTTTTTGCTTCCGTTCAATCACTTTCGCAGCGGTCCTTAGACGAGATATCCCCGCATCACTTTGACATTATCGTAATCGATGAGTTTCACCACGCCGAAGCTCCCACCTACATCCGCCTCCTCGATCACTTCCAGCCCAAACAGCTCATTGGCTTGACTGCGACTCCTGAGCGTGCTGACGGCAAGAACGTCATTGAACGGTTTCATGCTCCTACCTATGAACTCCGGCTATGGCATGCACTTGAACGAAAGTTGCTGTGCCCCTTCCACTATTTCGGTATTGACGATCAGACGGATCTTTCTGGCGTCACATGGGCGGCCGGACGCTATGCCGACTCTGCCCTTGATGAGCAATATGTCGAGAAGGGGGAGGCGCGGGCAAAGATTATCTTGAGAGAGTTGATAGAGAAGGTCGAGGACATCGACCGGATGAGAACTGTCGCATTCTGCGCGACCATAAATCACGCCGAGTTCATGGCCGAGCATTTTCGAACGGCGGGACTGCACGCACGCGCACTGCATTCGCAAATCTCGCGGGAGGACCGAAGAGAACTTGTGAGCCGGTTCCGGAACGGAGACCTGTCGATCATATGCACCGTCGATCTCTTCAACGAAGGCATCGATATCCCTGAGATAAACACGGTTCTCTTCCTGAGACCCACAGAGAGCGCGACGATCTTTATCCAGCAACTTGGCCGTGGCCTCAGAAATCATCCGGAGAAAGGCGCACTCATGGTCCTCGATTTTGTTGGCCAGCAGAACCGCAAGTTCCGCATGGACCTTCGGTATAGGGCAATAACGGGCCAATCGAGGACCCAGCTTGAACAATCGGTCAAAAGTGAGTTTCCGATGCTACCACCGGGTTGCCACATAAGGCTCGACCGAACGACCCAAGAGCGAGTTCTCCGCAGTATCAAGGAAGCAATACCTTCTAGCATGCGTGCGATTGTGGAAGAACTTCGCCGCATGAGCACAGCGGGCATTCCCATAACTCTCAAAACTTTTCTGAACGAAACAGGACTTGAGCTGTCGGACGTCTACAAGGGACGCAGCTTCCACACATTAAAGAGGGCTGCCCAGTTGATTACTAAGGACGCACCTGACACAAAACGTGTAGGAGCGTTTATCCACCTGGATGATCGATTGCGAATAGATGTATATCGACAAGCCCTTGTTTCGCGGGATCACGACACAAGGCTAGCTCGAATGCTTGCCTTCACGCTGGGACGTTCCATCGATATTGAGAGCATTGAGCAGCCTGTTCGAGATGAGATGCTTGAACTCCTTTCGGTCTTGGAATCTGGCGCACACATTAGGGCCCCGCTGGCAGACGACCTGCCTTTCATCTTGCATAGTAGCTACTCCAGGGACGAGATAGTCGCCTTGTTTCGAGACAATCCGGCTTCAATGCGGCAAGGCACATTTTATGTAGAAGAACTAGGTCTGGATGTCCACATTCTCACATTGAAGAAGTCTGATCGCGAATTCTCTCCAACGACGAGGTATGCCGATTACTTCATTGCTCCAGACTTGTTGCACTGGGAGAGCCAATCCACGACAACCATAAACTCAGCAACGGGCCAGCGACTGGTCAACGGCCTGGGTCGCCATCTATTTTTTGTTCGTGAAGAACGAGACGTCGAAGGGCGAACATCGCCCTATATTTGCGTTGGGTTTGGGAAACCAGTGAGTCATGAGTCAGAGAAACCCATACGGTTGGTATGGAAGCTTGATCACGTCGTGCCCGACCATCAATATGTTCGTCTCCTTGCAGCCGCTGGTTAGGCGGTGAA